>NZ_JBHTLK010000129.1:0-19636 GCF_042678885.1 Saccharothrix hoggarensis | reverse complement strand
CGGCCGTGGCAGGAGGAGTTCCACGAGGTCGCGCCCGGCCGGTTCGCGGTGCTGGTGCGGGCCGTGGCGGTCGGCGCGCGGTCCGCCGCGTCCGGCACGTTCCGGGCGAGGGTGCGCGACGCGTCCGGCGGCTGGGTCGTCGTGCGGGCGGGCCGGTTGATCGGCGAGGACGACGCCGAGACGGTGGTGACCGTGGAACGGGCGTCCGCCGACGACCTGCTCGGCCTGCTGTTCGCCGCCTACGGCCTGACCGCCCGCGAGCGCGAGGTGTGCCACGAGGTCATCGCGGGACGGTCCACTTCGGACATCGCGGTCCGGCTCGCGATCTCCGCGCACACCGTGCAGGACCACCTGAAGTCGGTGTTCGGCAAGGTCGGCGCGCGCAGCCGCGGCGAGTTGGTGGCGACGCTGCGGCCCGAGGACCGCACGACCGGCTGAGCGGCGGCCCGACCGGGGTCAGAACGCCTTGGCCGCGGTCGCCGCGTCCTCGTGCGCCTGCTCGCGCGCCTGCTCGGCGTCGGGCGTCACGAGGTTGGGGCGGAACTCGACCTCGGTGATGTCGGTGATCCCGGCCCAGCGCAGCCAGCCGTTGAAGAACGGCCGCTGGAAGTCCGTGCCGAACGCGGGCGGGACGCCGTCCCCGTACACGGCGCTGGTGTAGACGACCGCGGCCTTCCGGCCGGTGAGCAGGCCGCGGTAGCCGTGCTCGGGGTCGAACCCGAACACCATGCCGGGCTGGCTCACCACGTCGATGAACTGCTTGAGGACGTACGGCACGCCGGTGTTCCACATGGGCACGCTGAACAGGTACGCGTCGGCGGCGGCGAACCGCTCGAACGTCCGCACGACGGCGTCCCACGCGCGGGCGGCGGCGCCCGACGGCTCCTGGCCCGCGAACACCGCCATCTTGGCCGCGGTCGCGTCGGGGCCGAACTCGGGCAGCGTGCCGTCCCACAGGTCGAACGCGTCGACGTGGTGGTCGGGGTGCGCGGCGCGGTAGGCGTCGAGGAACGTGCGGGCGATCGCCAGCGACTCCGACGCCTCGCCGCGGGGTGACGCGGAGATGTGCAGCAGGGTGGTCATGCGGTCCTCCATCAGGGCGCGATCAACCGGACTGCGGTCCGGATAACGACCACTGTAGCGGACTGCAGTCCGTTTGTGTCGGGCGGCCCGTCGTGCGCCCCGTCACGCGCCGGTCAGCACCAGGCGGGCCAGGCGGCCGACGTCGTCGGCGAACCGATCGGCGGAGAACTCCTCGCCCGTCGCGTGCCGCAGGTCGGCGGCCAGCGGGGCGAGCAGCGCGTGCGCGAAGAAGTCCGCGTCGAGGTCCGGCCGCGCCTCCGCCAGCAGGATGCGCAGGTGCAGCCGCCAGAACCGGTAGGCGCCCGTGCGGTACCGCGCGCCGGGGCTCGCCGTCTCCGACAGCCGCACCAGGTCGAGGTTCGCCTCCAGGAACCGCGCGTACGCCGTGACGAACGCGACCAGCCTCTCCCCCGCCGGCGCGCCCGGCCCGACCGGCGGCGGTCCACTGAGGACGGACCGCTGGAGGTCTTCCTCGCGGACGCCGAGGAGTGCCGACGCGAGGCCCGCCTTGTCGCCGAACCGGCGGAACAACGTCCCCTTGCCCACGCCCGCCTCGCCCGCGATCTGGTCCATCGACACGGCGGCGACGCCGTGGCGGGAGAAGAGCCGGGCCGCCACGTCGAGGATCTTGGCCCGGTTGCGCGCCGCGTCGGCCCGCTCCTTCGGCGCGGGTCCGCGCAGACTCGCCAACTCGACGTCCTGATGCGCGCCACCGCCGTGCTCGTCGCTCATGGAGGCGGACTGTAGTCCGTCTGCGCCGGCACAATCATGTGGCTGGCCAACCAATCGTGGTACGGTCATGTGGCCAGCCACAGAACGGAGGTGACCGTGGACCAGCCGAGCACGGCCGACGCGGGCAGGCTGAGCTACGCGATCTTCACGCTGGCGCGGGCGCACCGGGGCTTCGCCGCCGCGCTGCTGCGCGACCTCGGCCTGCACCCCGGCCAGGAACTGCTGCTGATGCGGTTGTTCGACCGGGACGGCCAGACGCAGTCCGAGCTGCTGGAGCACGTCGGCCTGGACCACTCGACCGTCTCGAAGTCGTTGCGCCGCATGCAGGACGCGGGCCTGCTGACCCGCGAGCCGAGCGAGCGGGACCGGCGGGTGCTGCACGTGTGGCTCACCGACGAGGGCCGCGCCCTGCGCGAGCCGTTGACCGACCTGTGGTCCACGCTCGAACGCGCGTCCGTGCGCGGGCTCGACCCGGCCGAGGTCGACACGTTCATCAGGCTCGCCGGCGCGGTCGAGCACGCGATCGCCCACCGGCACACCCACCCGATCGAGGAGGAACCAGGATGAAAGCCGTGGTGCTGGAACGGTTCGGCGGACCGGAGGAGCTACGCCCGGCCGACGTGGCGCGCCCCGAGCCGGGACCGGGCCAGGTGCGGGTGGCGGTGCGCGCGGCGGGCGTGAACCCGTTCGACGGGAAGGTCCGCTCGGGCGCGATGGAGGCCGTCTTCCCCACACCGCTGCCCGCGATCCTCGGCCTGGAGGTCGCCGGCGTGGTCGACGCGGTCGGCGCGGACGTCACCGGTGTGGCCGTGGGCGATCCGGTGTTCGGCTTCGCGGACACCGGCTCCTACGCCGAGCACGCGTTGGCCACCACGGTCGCCCGCAAGCCCGAAGGGCTGTCGTGGGAGCACGCCGTGACGCTGCCCGTGGCCGGTGAGACCGCGGACCGCGTGCTCGGCCTGCTCGACGTCCGGCCGGGTGAGACGCTGCTCGTCCACGGCGCCGCGGGCGCGGTCGGGTCGATCGCCGTGCAGGTGGCCGTGGCCGCCGGCGTGCGGGTCATCGGCACCGCCGGCCCCGGCAACCAGGAGCACGTCGCCGCGCTCGGCGCCACGCCCACCACCTACGGGGAGGGCCTGGTCGAGCGGGTGCGGGCCTTGGCGCCCGAAGGCGTGGACGCCGTGTTCGACGTCGCGGGGAAGGGCGCGCTGCCGGACTCGATCACGCTGCGCGGCGGCACCGACCGGATCGTCACGATCGCCGACAACACCGCCCACGAACTGGGGGTCGTCTTCGCCGCCGGTCCGCAGCAGCGGTCCGCCGAACGCCTCGCCGAACTGGCAGACCTCGCCGCCCAGGGCACGCTCCGCACCACCGTGGCCGCCACGTTCCCGCTGGTGGAGGCCGCCGAGGCGCATCGGCTCAGCGACTCGGGCCACGCGCGCGGCAAGGTCGTGCTGACGGTGTGATCACGGCTCCGGCCGCGTCCCCACGAGCCGTGCTCCCGGATCGTTCCCGTGCGGCGCGGACTTCGGGCGCCCCCTGGACACCTGCTCACCACTGCCTGTAACACATGGTGAACCAGTTACCGGCAGGAGCTCGATCCGAGGAGGTCCGATGGCGGCACGGGAGTTCGATCGGCGCACGGTGCTGCGGCACCTGGGGGCGGCGGGCGCGATCGGAGGGCTGGCGACCGCGTTCGGTACCGTGCCCGCGATGGCTCAACCGTCCGTGACGCCGTTCGACCTGCACTTCGAGGTGTCGCACAAGTACCGGCCGTTCGACCTGGTCGCGCCGCGGTTCGTGCAGTACGACAGCGCCGTCACCCCGCCCTCGGCCGCCGCCGGCACGCTGGTCCGCACCGGCGTGCGGCCGCGCGCGCCGTTCGGGTCGGTGCTGGTGGAGGTGCAGCAGGCCGGCACCGGCGGCGTGGTCGTGGCGGGCCTGGCGGGCAACGCCACCTCCGTGCTGGGCACGTTCGACGCGTCCACCGGGCGGGCGACCATCGAGGTCGCCACCGGCGGCGCCACCACCGTGGTGAAGTCGGCCGACGTCCGCGTGGTGACCGGCGCGTTCCGGTTCGCCGTGGTCGTCAACGAGAACGCGGTCACCGTCCTGCTCGACACCACCGGCACGGGCACCGGCTGGCAGCCCGTGCTGACCGAGCGGGACGGCGTGCGCGCCCTCGTCGACCTGCGGGTCCCCGCAGTGCTGGGCGGCCTCGACTACGCCTACGGCGGGCGGGACGGCGACGTGCGCCTCGGCCGGGTGCGGGCGGGGTACTTCGGCCAGGCGGGCGTCCGCGACCCGCACGTCGTGCAGCACGCCGACGGCAGGCCGTTCATCCGCGACGGCAAGCTGTACCTGACGATGACCAACGCCGGCCTCGGGTTCTTCCAGCAGGCGCACTGGGCGGTGTGGACGATCGACCTCGCCGACCCGAGCCGGTTGGAGCAGGTCGCCGTGCTGTTCTTCGAACGCGACGGCGTCGTGCTCGGCGACCACGCCGGCCAGATCGTCTACGACGACCGCACCGGCCGGTTCATCCTGCTGATGAGCTCGTGGGGCGACTTCGCGTTCCGCGGCGTCCACATCCGCCACACCACGACCAGGGCGAACGTGCTGAGCGGCGTGCACGTCCTGCCGACGTCCCGGCTGGCGCTGCCGACCGCCGTCAGCTCGTGGGACCCCGCCCTCACCCGCATCGACGGCCGCTGGAACCTCGCGTTCGTGGAGAGCGAGGCGCAGCAGCCCGCGTTCGTCTTCCACCCGGCGCTCGCCATCGGGCCCCGCGGCGCCGACTACGCGGAATCGCTCGCCCTGGTCGGCGCGGACAACGCGGTCGACCAGACCGAGGGCACGATCATCCAGCGCGTCGGCCGTGACTGGCACGTGTTCGCCAGCGACGGCGACGCCCGCCAGTACCCCGTCTACGACATGTCCATGCGCAAGCTCGGCACCCTCGACGCGCCGTACGGCACCAACATCCCGCACCCGATGCTGCTGCCGGTCGGCCGCGAGTGGTGGCTGATCACGTTCGACGGCACGCAGTACGCGGAGCCCGTGCTCGGCTACGGCGGTCACGGCGACCTGATCCTCATGCGGGCGTGAGCCGCCGGCACCCGCCTTCGGCATGCTCGTCGCCGTGACGACGAACATCGAGGACGCCTTGGACGCGGTGGCCGCCGGAGACCTCGACCGGGCCGGGGCGGCGGTCCGCGACGGCGGATCGCCCCTGGCCGAGGCGCTGGCCGCGCACCTGGCGGAGGAGCGGGGCGGGTCCGTCTACGACCAGCCGGCCGCGTTCGAGGCGTTCATCGACGGCGGCGGCAACGTCGGCCTCTACCGGGCCGTCGGCGAGGCGTTGGCCGCCCTGCACGCCCGCGTCCGGCACCCGACCGTGCTGGACGTCGGGTGCGGCGACGGCCGGCTGCTCCGGCCCGCGCTCGCCGGCCACGGCGGCTCGACCGTGACCCTGGTCGAGCCGTCGGCGGCGTTGCTGGACGCGGCCGTGCGCGCGTTGGACGGCTTCGAGGTGGACGCCCGGCCGACCAGGGTCGAGCCGTTCGCCGCGTCCCTGGCCGACGACACCGCGTTCGACGTGGCGCAGTCGACGTTCGCGCTGCACGCGCTGCCGCACGACGTCCGCGACGGCGTGCTGTCCGACCTCGTCGGGCACGTCGGCACGCTCGCCGTGGTCGAGTTCGACGTCCCGGACCTGCCGCACGGCGGACCGGAGCACCTGCGTCGCCTCGCCGAGACCTACGAGCGCGGGCTCGCGGAGTACGGCGCCGACCGCGCGCTCGTGGCCCGTGGCTTCCTGATGCCCGTGCTGACCGGCCAACTCATGCCCGGCGCGATCCGGGCGACGTGGGAGCAGCCCGCCGCGCGGTGGGCGGAGCAGGCCGAGCGGGCCGGGTTCGCCGACGTCGAGGTGACCCGGCTGCACGACTACTGGTGGGCGCCCGCGTTCCTGCTCACGGCGTCGGGGTCGCCGCGCCGATAACGCGCCACGCGAACCTCGCTCGACCGGGGCAGGCGGTCACCAGCGCGGGAACTCCGCGCCCACGTCGCCGTCGAACAGCCGCCAGTAGAAGTCGTTCATCGCCGCCGCGGCGGGCGCGTGCCGGGTCAGGATGGCGGCCACGCCCGGCGGCACGCCGTCCGCGACGTGACCGGCCGCCCACCGGCGCACGAACTCGTTGCGGGCGACCGGGCCGCCGACGGCCGGGACCTCCACGCCGCACACCTCGGTCACCAGCCAGTTGACCAGGCGCATGGACGCGTACCCGGCGTCGTGGTCGGCGTTGCGCCGCACGAAGTCGCGTTCGGCGGCGGACAGGTCGAACCGCGGCGACGTGGCCAGCCCGAAGTCCACGAGGTGGATGCGCTCGCCGTCCGAGCGGAGGTTGCCGAAGTGCCCGTCCAGGTGCAGCAGCTCGCGGCCGCGCAGGAACGCCACGATCTCCGCGAGCTGCCGCTCCACCACGTCCGCCTTGCCCGCCGGGTCCTCGGCGAGCCAGTCCCCCAGCGGGAGCGGGACGTACTCGGAGAACAGCACCAGGCTGGACGTCGCGGCGGCCAGGGCTTCGAGCCGCGCCCGCACGGCCGGGCTGCCGTCCAGCGCGGCCACGACCGCGTCGACGTCGGCGTGCTCGGCGGCGACGGGTGCGCGTCCGGGCAGCACCCGCCAGTGGTGCAGCAGCGGGAACGACCCCGTCTCGCCGGCGAGAACCCCTTCGGTGACGACGAGGTTCGCGGCCAGCTCGCGCCACGCGCCGAACCCGGGGCTGACGACGCCGTACTGGCAGAACACCGGCAGGTCGAAGAGGTTCGCGGTGGAGCGCGGGTGGGCCAGTTCGAGGTCGGTCAGCGGGACGCGCTTCGCGAACACCGGCACGCCGTCGACGTCGAGCACCGCGGGGCCGCCGCCCACGCCGACGTCACCGGCCCGTCCCGCGTCGAGGAGCGCGACCAGCTCGTCGTCGTCGCGCGAGGCGAGGAAGCCCGACAGCTTCTCGTGCAGCGCGCGCCTGGCAGCCGTCATCACACGATCATCCCAGCCCTGGAGCCACCTCATGTGCAACTGTGCGGTTGCACTTCGACAGGCTATGTGCAACCCTGGGGTTGCATCTGATGGCGTCACCGAAGGAGTTCCAGGCATGAGCGCGGACCGGATCGAACGTGAGACCCTGATCGAGGCGTCGTTGGAGCGGGTGTGGTCGCTGGTGACCCAGCCCGGCTTCTGGGTCGCGGACGAGGCGACCCTGGCCGGGACGGTGGCGAAGGAAGGCGAGTCGGTGGTGGCGAAGAACTCCCAGTACGGCGAGTTCCCCGTGCAGGTGGAGAAGCTGGAGCCGCCGACGTACGTCGCGTACCGGTGGGCCAGCGCGTTCCCCGGCCAGGAGTTGCGGCCGGACAACAGCACCCTGGTCGAGTTCACGTTGACGTCGGAAGGCGACAAGACGCGCCTCCGCGTCGTCGAGAGCGGCTTCGCGTCGCTGGCCGCGCCGGAAGACCTGCGCGACAAGGCACTGGAGGACAACCGCCGCGGCTGGCCCGAGGTGATCGACGCGTTCAAGAAGCGCGCCGAACACCTGCCGGAGTGACGGACGGACGTCGCGGCGCCGTCGACGTCGTCGACGGCGTCCTCGCCGCGCTCTCCGACCCCACCCGGCGGCAACTGCTCGACGTGCTCGCCGCGCGGGGCGAGGCGACCGCGACGACGCTCGCCGAACGCCTCCCCGTCTCACGGCAGGCCGTGGTCAAGCACCTGGCCGTGCTCGACGCCGCCGGGCTGGTGTCCGGCAGCCGGGTCGGGCGCGAGGTGCGGTACGCGGTGAGGCCGGAGGCGCTGGACGCGACGGCCCGGTGGATGGCCGCGCTCGCG
Source organism: Saccharothrix hoggarensis (assembly GCF_042678885.1). Lineage (GTDB taxonomy): Bacteria > Actinomycetota > Actinomycetes > Mycobacteriales > Pseudonocardiaceae > Actinosynnema > Actinosynnema hoggarensis. The sequence goes on along the minus strand of NZ_JBHTLK010000129.1, from coordinate 11,931 downwards.
GCCGACTGGGACCGCCGACTGGCCACCATCAAGCGCCTCGCCGAGGCCGCCGAGCGCGAGTCGCGCTAGCACCACCCCTCTCCCCCAGCCCGCACCGGCGCGACCGGCCGGGCGGCGCCGAATCCACCGAACCCGCGAACGCACCCCGATTCCGGGGTGTGTTCGCGCTGCCCGGAGAACGGCTCGCGACCCCCTTGGCCACGGCCACGCGGACGGCGCGCCGACCGTCGACCTCCGGGCCCTCGCAGAGAAGGAACCGTCTTGACCACCACCACAACGTCGCCGCCGCGGTTCGGCAGCCGGCAGCGGTTGACCCTGTTCGTGCTGCTGGGCGCCGGATTCATGCTGTCCGTCGACTTCTCCATCCTCAACGTCGCGCTGCCGGAGACCGGAGCCGGCGTCGGGCTCGGCTCCGACGGGCTCCCCTGGATCATCTCCGCGTACGCGTTGCCCGCGGCGGGCTTCACGCTGCTGTTCGGGCGGATGGCGGACCTGTTCGGCCGCCGCAGGCTGTTCCTGGCCGCCATGGCCTTGCTGACCGCGGCGTCCCTGCTCGGCGGCTTCGCGGTCAACCCCGAGATGCTGCTGACCGCGCGGGTGCTCCAGGGCTTCGCCACCGCGATGACGATCCCGGCGGCGCTGTCGCTGCTCACGACCATGTTCGAGGAAGGCGCGACCCGCGACCGCGTCCTCGGGCTGAACGGCGCCCTGCTGTCCGGCGGCTTCACCGTCGGCGCGCTGGTCGGCGGCGCGCTCGTCAGCGTGACGAGCTGGCGGGCGGCGTTCTTCATCAACGTCCCCGTCGCCGTGGCCATCCTGGTCCTCACGCCGTTCCTGATCAACGAGAGCCGGTGGCCCAGCCGGGTCAAGCTGGACCTGCCGGGGGCGGTGACCGTGACGGCCGGCCTCCTGGCCGTGGTCTACGCGATCATCGAGGAGAACCTGCCCTCGGCCGTCGTCGGCGCGGTGCTGCTGGCCGCGTTCTGGGTGATCGAGCTGCGCTCCCCCGCGCCGCTCGCCCCCGTGCGCATCCTCAAGCGGCCCACGGTGAAGTGGGGCAACTTCGCCGGGCTCGTCATCTTCACGATGGAACCGGCGATGATCTTCCTGATGACGTTGTACGTGCAGCGGGTCCTCGGCCTGTCCCCGCTGGTCACCGGCCTGGTCTTCGGCGTGCCCGGCCTGGCCGCCGTCGCCGCCGGGGTCATCGCCGGGCGGTTCATCGGGCGGCACGGCAGCCGCAAGGTGCTGGTGGTCGGCATGGTCGTGCAGGGCTTGGCGACCCTGCCACTGGTGTTCGTCGGTGCGGACCGGATGGCGCTGGCCATCCTGGTGCCCGCGCTGTTCATCGGCTTCTTCGGCCACGTGACGGCGATCGTGGCGTACACCGTCACCGGCACCTCCGGCCTGCCCGACGAGGAGCAGGGCCTGGCCACCGGACTCACGTCGATGACGCAACAGGTGGCGATCACCGCGGGCATCCCGATCCTCAGCGCGATCGCCGCGACGCAGGCCGTGGAGCTGACGGGCATCCACCTCGCGCTCGGCGTGAACGTCGTCGTCACGCTGGCGAGCGTGGTGTTCATCTGGTTCGGCCTGCGCCCGCGCGCCGACCAGCCCACCACCAGCGCGCCCGTGGCGACCGTGGCGGCCTAGCCGGAGGCGCGACAGGCCGGCCACGACAGGAGAAGACCGGATTCCCGCGGCGCCGGGGTCCGGTCTTCTCCTGTCGTGGCCGGTTGTTTGCGCAATCACGGCGAACCCTCGGCAAGGTGCGGCACTTCGGCGCCAGCGGCTCGACGGTCGAGATCCCGACGGCACGTCGCAGCGCGATGACTTCAGATGGCCAAGACCAGCGTTTTCGTCACGGATTGAGAACTGTAACGATGCAGTGAACAGTCTCGGGCTGGACACACCGGCGGACGGGCGGCTAGCGTCCGCCACCAATGTTTGCGTAAACATCGCATCCGCCCACGTCAGTCAGCAGGGAGAGACGATGACGTCCATCTCGGTCCCGGTCGAGGCGCCGCCCGCCCGGCGGGCCCGGTCCGCGCGCCGACACCGGGTCCACCGCAGGGGTTGGCTGTTCGTCTCGCCGTTCCTGCTCGTGTTCGCCCTGGTGTTCCTGGCGCCGATCGTCTACGCGGTGTGGTTGAGCCTGTTCCGCGAGCAGGTGTTCTTCGGCGGCACGGAGTTCGTCGGCCTGGACAACTACGCGGTCGTGCTCGCGGACGCGAAGTTCTGGGAGTCGTTCCTGCGGGTGCTGCTGTTCCTGGTCGTCCAGGTGCCGGTGATGCTGGTCCTCGCGCTGGTGGCGGCCCTGGCGATCGACAGCGCCCGGCTGCACGCCGCGGGCTTCTTCCGGATCGTGATCTTCCTGCCGTACGCGGTGCCGGGCGTGGTGGCGGCGCTGATGTGGGGCTTCATCTACGGCGACCACTTCGGCCTCGCCGCGGACCTCAACGACCTGCTCGGGCGCAACGCCGTCCAACCGATGTCCGGGGACTGGGTCCTCGCGTCGATCGGCAACATCGTGACGTGGGAGTTCGTGGGCTACAACATGCTGATCTTCTACTCGGCGCTGAAGGTCGTCCCGGGTGAGCTGTACGAGGCCGCGGCCATCGACGGCGCGGGGACGTTCCGGATCGTCCGCAGCATCAAGCTCCCCGCCATCCGCGGCGCGGTCGTGATCGCCACGATCTTCTCGATCATCGGCAGCTTCCAGCTCTTCAACGAGCCCAACATCCTGCGGGCGCTCGCGCCGGGCGCGATCAGCACCTACTACACGCCCAACATGTACGCGTACAACCTGTCGTTCAGCGGCCAGCAGTACAACTACTCGGCCACCGTCGCGATCGTCATGGGCATCCTCACCGCCGTCATCGCCTACGTCGTGCAGCTGCGCGGCGCGCGGAAGGGTGCGTGAGCGCCGTGGCGACCACCCGGACGTTCCTCAAGCCCCGCAAGTCCGTCGCGCTGACCGTCGTGATGGCGTTGTACCTGCTGTACACGCTGGTGCCGCTGGCGTGGCTGCTGATCAGCGCGACCAAGACCCAGCAGAGCCTGCTGTCGACGTCGGGGCTGGCCTTCGGCGGCTCGTTCGCGTTGTTCGACAACATCGCCGAGACGTTCACCCACGACGGCGGGATCTTCCTGCGGTGGCTGGGGAACACGCTGCTCTACGTCGTGGTCGGCGCGGGCGGCGCGACGGTCCTGGCGACGGCGGCGGGGTACGGCCTGGCCAAGTACCGGTTCCGGGGCAGGCGCGCGGTGTTCGCCGTGCTGCTGGGCGCGATCGCCATCCCCGGCACCGCGCTGGCCGTGCCGACGTTCCTGATGTTCAGCCAGATGGGGCTCACCAACACCCCGTGGGCGATCATCATCCCGTCATTGGTCAGCCCGTTCGGCCTGTACCTGGTGTGGACCTACGCCGTCGAGGCGGTGCCGGACGAGCTGCTGGAGGCCGCGCGCATCGACGGCGCGGGCGAGGTCCGGATCTTCCTGAAGGTGACGCTGCGGCTGCTGCTGCCCGGCGTCGTCACGGTCGCGCTGTTCTCCGTGGTGTCGACCTGGAACAACTACTTCCTGCCGCTGATCATGCTCAGCGAACCCGACTGGTACCCCCTGACCGTCGGCCTCAACCAGTGGAGCGCCCAGGCCTCCGGCGTCGGCGCGCAGCCGATCTACCACCTCGTGATCACCGGCTCGGTCATCACGATCGTCCCGCTCGTCATCGCGTTCCTGCTGCTCCAGCGGTTCTGGCAGTCGGGTCTGACCGCGGGCAGCGTCAAGCAGTGACCTCCTCCTCTTCCTCCTCCTCTCGAGTCCCACCTCACCGCCGCGAAAGGACTTCCCCCATGTCACCCACCAGGCGCCGTTGGCAGGCAGCCGCCGCCCTCGCGATCGCCCTCACCACGGCACTCGTCGGCTGCTCCTCCGGCGGCGACACCCCCGCGCCGGTCGGCGCCACCGGCACCCAGGACGCGGTCGACGCCGCCCTGCGCGAAGGCGGGGAGATCACCTACTGGAGCTGGACGCCCTCGGCGAAGGCCCAGGTCGAGGCGTTCCAGAAGGAGTTCCCCAACGTCAAGGTCAACTACGTCAACGCCGGCACCGGCAACGACCACTACACCAAGCTCCAGAACGCCATCAAGGCCGGCTCCGGCGCGCCCGACGTCGCCCAGGTCGAGTACCAGGCGTTGCCGCAGTTCGCGATGACCGGCGCGCTCGTCGACCTCGGCCAGTACGGCTTCAACGCCTTCGAGGACGACTACAGCCCGTCCACGTGGAACTCGGTGAAGGTCGGTGGCGGCCTGTTCGGCCTGCCGCAGGACTCGGGCCCCATGGCGCTGTTCTACAACAAGCAGGTCTTCGAGCAGCACGGCATCGCGGTCCCCAAGACCTGGGCGGAGTACGTCGAAGCGGGCAAGAAGCTCCACGCCGCCGACCCGACCAAGTACATCGCCTCGGACACCGGCGACGCGGGCTTCGCCACCAGCATGATCTGGCAGGCGGGCGGCAAGCCGTTCACCACCGACGGCAAGAACGTCAAGATCAACCTGCAGGACGAGGGCGCCCGGAAGTGGACGTCGACGTGGAACGAGCTGGTGGAGCAGAAGCTCGTCTCCACCATCCCCGGCTGGTCCGACGCCTGGTACAAGGCGCTGGGTGACGGCACCATCGCCACGCTCGTCACCGGCGCGTGGATGCCGGGCGTGCTGAAGTCCTCGGTGCCCGACGGCGCCGGCAAGTGGGCCGTGGCCCCGATGCCGACCTACGACGGCAAGCCGGCCACCGCCGAGAACGGCGGCGGCGGCCAGTCGGTGCTCAAGCAGAGCGCCAAGCCGGCGCTGGCGGCGGGGTTCGTGCGCTGGCTGAACAACGGCAACGGCGTCAAGACGTTCCTGGAGAGCGGCGGCTTCCCGGCCACCACCGCCGACCTGGGTTCGCCCGCGTTCAAGGACCTGGCCGAGCCGTACTTCGGCGGTCAGCAGATCAACCAGGTGCTCACCGCCGCCGCCGACGAGGTCGTGCCGGGCTGGTCGTACCTGCCCTACCAGCTGTACGCCAACAGCATCTTCGGCGACACCGTCGGCAAGGCCTACGCCAACAGCACCGCGATCGACGCCGGTCTGGCCGACTGGCAGAAGGCGCTCGTCGACTACGGCAACCAGCAGGGCTTCACCGTCACCACCGGGTGACCACCGCGGCGGGGCGGCCGGGCGCCGGCCCCCCCCCCGCCACGACCCCAGGAGCGGACACATGACCGTCACCATCGACGTGGACCTCGGCGACGCGATCGGCGCCGTGCCACGCCGGCTGTTCGGCTCGTTCGTCGAGCACGTGGGGCGGGCGGTGCACACGGGCGTCCACGAGCCCGGCCACCCCGCCGCCGACGCGCGCGGCTTCCGCCGTGACGTGCTCGACCTCGTGCGCGAACTGGGCCCCACCGTGGTCCGCTACCCCGGCGGGAACTTCGTGTCCTCGCACCGGTGGGAGGACGGCGTCGGCCCGGTCGCCGAACGCCCCACCCGCCTCGACCCGGCGTGGCACAGTGTGGAGGGCAACGAGTTCGGGCTGCACGAGTTCGTGGCGTGGGCACGGGAGGCGGGGGTCGAGCCGATGTACGCGGTCAACCTCGGCACCCGCGGCATCCAGGAGGCGGCCGACGTCCTCGAGTACTGCAACCACCCCGGCGGCACGACGCTCAGCGAACGACGCCGGGCGAACGGCGCGGACGAGCCGTTCGGCATCCGGCTGTGGTGCCTGGGCAACGAGGTGGACGGCCCCTGGCAGGTCGGCCACAAGACCGCCGCGGAGTACGGTCGGCTGGCCGCCGAGACCGCGCGGCTGATGCGGATGATCGACCCGGACGTCGAACTGGTCGTCACGGGCAGCTCCAACGCGGAGATGCCGACGTTCGGCGCGTGGGAGCGCACCGTGCTCACCCACACCGCCGCCCTGGTCGACCACATCTCCGTGCACGCCTACTACCAGGAGCACGACGGCGACGTCGACAGCTACCTCGCGAGCGGCGCGGCGTTCGACCGCTACCTCAAGGCCACCGCCTCCATCATCGACGACACCCTCGCCGAACTGGCCCTGGCCAAGGACATCGGCATCGCCGTCGACGAGTGGAACGTCTGGGACCAGCGGCACTGGAACGAGGTCGAGCAGCCCCGCCTGCGCTCCGGCCCGCCGCGGAAGCACCCCCGCGTCATCGAGGACACGTACACCGTCACGGACGCCGTGGTGGTCGGGTCGCTGCTGAACACCTTGCTGCGCAACGTCGACCGCGTCACCGTGGCGAACCTCGCCCAGCTGGTCAACGTCATCGCGCCGATCCGCAGCGAGCCCGGCGGCCCGGCCTGGCGCCAGACCACGTTCCACCCGTTCCGCGCCGCCGCCGCGCACGCCCGCGGCACGAGCGTGCGCACGACCGTGACCGGCACACCGATCCGCACCGCGCAGCACGGACCGGTCGACCCGGTCGACGCCGCCGCCACCGTGGACGAGCGCACCGGCGGCGTCGCCGTGTTCCTGGCCAACCGGTCCACCGCCGCGGCGACCGACGTGCGCCTGTCGCTGCACGGCGGACGCTTCACCCTCGCCGACGCGCACACCGTCACCGTGCCGCCCGGCGCCACCCGCCACGCGGCCAACACCGAGCACTCCCAGCCCGTCGAGCCGGTGCCCCTGACCGGGGCGCACCCGCTGCCACACCCGGAAGGAACAACCATCTCCGTGACACTCCCGGCCCTGTCGTGGTCCGCGCTCGTCCTGAGCCCCGTTGCGGGTGACCATGCCTGAGTTCACCATCGGCGAGCGGGACTTCCTGCTCGACGGCCGGCCGTTCCGCGTCCTGTCCGGCGCGCTGCACTACTTCCGCGTGCACCCGGACCAGTGGGCCGACCGCATCGACAAGGCCCGGCGGATGGGCCTGAACACCATCGAGACCTACGTGCCCTGGAACGCGCACTCCCCCGCTCCGGGCGTGTTCGACCTGTCCGGCGGGCTGGACCTCGGCCGGTTCCTGCGGCTCGTCGCCGACGCCGGCCTGCGCGCCATCGTCCGGCCCGGCCCGTACATCTGCGCGGAGTGGGACAACGGCGGCCTGCCCGCCTGGCTGTTCCGCGACCCCGAGGTGGGCGTGCGGCGGGCCGAACCCCGCTACCTGGCCGCGGTGAAGGACTACCTCGACCGCGTGTACGAGGTCGTCGTCCCGCTGCAGGTCCAGCACGACGGCCCGGTCATCCTCGTGCAGGTCGAGAACGAGTACGGCGCCTTCGGCGACGACAAGACGTACCTGAAGACCCTGGCGGAGCACGCCCGCGACGCCGGCATCACCGTGCCGCTGACCACGGTCGACCAGCCCACCGACGAGATGCTCGCCGCGGGCGGCCTCGACGGGCTGCACCGGACCGCGTCGTTCGGCTCGCGCGCCGCCGAGCGCCTGGCCACGCTGCGCCGCCACCAGCCGACCGGGCCGCTGATGTGCTCGGAGTTCTGGAACGGCTGGTTCGACCACTGGGGCGCGCACCACCACACCACCTCGGCGGCGGACGCGGCGGCCGAGCTGGACGCCCTGCTGGCGGCGGGCGCCTCGGTGAACCTGTACATGTTCCACGGCGGCACCAACTTCGGGTTCACCAGCGGCGCCAACGACAAGGGCGTCTACCAGCCCACCACCACGTCGTACGACTACGACGCCCCGCTGGACGAGGCGGGCAACCCGACCGCCAAGTACCACGCGTTCCGCGAGGTCATCGCCCGCTACCACGACGTGCCCGACGAGCCGCCGCCGGTCGCGGCGCCCGCGCCGGAGCTGACGGCCGCGCTCACCGACCCGGTGTTCCTGCTCGACGCGCCCGAGCGGTGGGGCGTCCCGGAGCGCCACGACGCCCTGCCGACGCTCGACGAGCTGGAGCCGATGCCGCGCCTGGCGCTGGTCACCACGCGGGTCGACGCCGCCGGTCCGGCGGTGCTGTGCTTCGGCGAGGTGCGCGACCACGCCTCGGTGTTCCTGGACGGCGACCCCGTCGGAACCCTGATGCGGGAACACCACCAGCGCGCGCTGGGCGTGCCCCGCGGCGGGCGGCTGGCCGTCCTGGTCGAGGACCACGGCCGGGTCAACTACGGCCGGCGGATCGGCGAGGCCAAGGGGCTCGTCGGCGGCGCGACCCTCGACGGCGAACCCCTGACCGGGTGGGAGGTCCTGCCGCTGCGCCTCGACGTGCCGCCGCCGGTGTGGGACGACGGCGACGAGCGCGTGCCGGTCGACGGCGCGGTCGCGGGCCCGGTGCTGCTGCGCGCCCGGTTCGACCTCGACCGGCCGGCCGACCTCCACCTGGACACCGCGGGCTGGGGCCGGGGTGTGGTGTGGGTCAACGGTTTCTGCCTCGGCCGCTACTGGTCGCGGGGACCGCAGCGCACCCTGTACGTCCCCGGCCCGGTGCTGCGCGCGGGGGGCAACGAGGTGGTCGTGCTGGAGCTGGCGGCGCTGACCGAACCGACCGTCCGATGTGTACCGGGACCGGACCTGGGACACGTCGAGTCGTGAGGCCTCGGTCGATGTCGACGTCACCGGCGGACGGCTATAGTCCTGCAGTGGTATGACGTTGTCCAGTCCACCTGGGAAGGAGTCCTCGACGTGAGTCCGTCCGGGTCCACGTCCGGGAGTTCCCGGGAGCCGTCCACCCGGCGCGCGCCGGCGCGCCGGGTGTCCATGGCCGATGTCGCGCGCCTGGCCGGCGTGTCCGCGCAGACCGTGTCCCGCGTGTCCAACGGCCACCCCAGCGTCGTCGGGACGACCCGCGAACAGGTGCTCGACGCCATGCGGCGACTGGGTTACCGGCCGAACAGCGCCGCCCGCGCCCTCAAGTACGGCGAGTTCCGCACGATCGGCGTCATCCTGTTCACGCTCTCCAGCGTCGGCAACAGCCGCACGCTGGAGGCGATAGTGGACCACGCCGCCCACGAGGGCTACGCCATCACGCTGATCCCCGTCGCCGTGCCCACGCAGGACGGCGTGCTCGGCGCGTTCACCAGGCTGGGCGAGCTCGCCGTCGACGCGGTCATCGTGATCATGGAGGTGCACCTGCTCGACGCCGCCACCATGACCCTGCCCATCGGCATGCCGGTCGTGGTCGTGGACTCCAACGGCGGCGACCGGTACAGCGTCGTGGACACCGACCAGGCCGACGGCGCGGGCCAGGCCGTCCGCCACCTGCTCGACCTCGGCCACCGGACGGTCTGGCACCTGGCGGGGCCCGCGGACTCCTACGCCGCCGAGGGCCGGGCCGCGGCGTGGCGCGCCACCCTGGCCGACGCCGGCCTGCCCGTGCCCCGGATGCTGCGCGGCGACTGGTCGGCCGACTCCGGCTACCGCGCGGGGCTGGAGCTGGCCGACGAACCCGACTGCACCGCGGTGTTCGCCGCCAACGACCAGATGGCGCTGGGCCTGCTGCGCGCGTTCCACGCGAGGGGCAAGGTGGTGCCCCGCGACGTCAGCGTGGTGGGCTTCGACGACATCCCGGACTCGACGTCGTTCATCCCGCCCCTGACCACGGTGCACCAGGACTTCACCGAGGTCGGCCGCCGCTGCGTCGAACGCGTCCTGCGACAGGTCCACCACCGGCGCACCAAGCCGGGCACCACCCTCGTCCCCACCCGGCTGGTGGTCCGCGAGAGCACCGCGCCCCCGCCGGCCTGACCCGGTCCGGTCAGCCGGCGCGCCGGTCCGCGGCGCCCGCCCGCCACCCGCGCCCGATCTCCCGGACCAGGGCCGGGTACACGCCGAGGTGGCGGAACGGCTTGATGCCCGCCATGTACGCGGCGCCCAGCAGCCCGTTCGGCTTGACCAGGACGGTCATCTGACCGCGGTGGCCGCCCGCGCCGTCCGGGACCCAGCCGAGGTGCACCAACCCGTGCATCGTCCGGTTCGCGACCTCGGCGACCCACTCGTCGCGCGTCAGGTACACGGACTTGAACGGGACGGCGCGCAGGTCGGGGCCGCGCGGGCCGTCGCGGAGGTCCGCGGGCAGCCGGTCGCGCAGGGTCGCCACGCGGGCGCCGAGCCCGGCCTCGGGCTTGTCCCAGCCGAGGAGCTTCCCGAGCTTCCAGCGCAGCGCGAAGAGCAGGCGGGGCACCGGGCACGACACGGCCGGCCCGTCGTCGTTCGCGAACTGCTCGACCAGCCGCGGGAAGTCGTCGGGGCCGCCGGGCGTCGGCAGCGCCCACACGTCCTCGACCTGGAAGTCGCCGGCGAGGTCGTGGACGCGCCAGGGACGGGACGTGTGCGCGGTCGTGGGCAGCCTCATGGTGGCGCTCCTGTCTGTACGGTGCCGTACAGATCAAGGTAGCAGCGTTTATACGCCACCGTATATCCGGTGGCGCGGGTCACGACGGCGCTCAGCCCAGGACGGTGAACCAGGTGGCCGCCACGCCGCCGAGCAGCACGACGGTCACCGCGAGGCCCGCCCCGCCGGTCCCGGCCACCGTCCCGGCGAACGCGAGGGTGGAGACGACCGCGGCCGCGCCGGCCCCGATGTGCAGCACCTTCCGGCGTCCCTGGTTGACCGTGTGCGCCGAGCCGGTGGCCATCGCCCACAGGCACAACGCCATGGCCAGCGTCAGCAGCCGGGACGGCCCGGTGGTCGCGCCCACGGCCACGGTCGCGAGGGCCGCCGCGCCGAAGCCGAGGAACGTGTACGTCGCCAGCCTCGCCGGACGGCTCAGCAGGTGGCGTTCCCGGCTGAGCAGGAGCACCAGGTTCATCAGCGGTTCGAGGCTCCAGCTCAGCACCACGAACACGATCACGACGACGATCAGCGCGCTCGCCCACGCCTCGCCGTCGAACGGGCGCAGCAGGCGGGTCAGGATGAACGGCAGCAGCAGCACCAGCAGGCGCAGCCCCGTGGGCAGCGACGCCAGCCACGAGCCGTACCGCAGCATCAACCCGTAGAGCGGGTTGCGGGACTTGATGGCGATGGACAGGCCGTCGCGGGCGTGCGCGTCGGTGGGGTCCAGGCGCAGGGCGGTGCGGTGTGCCCGGACGGCGGACTCGCCACCGCCGCGGCGCAGCGCCAGCAGCCCTTGGATGCGGTGGGCGTCGGCGTTCTGCGGGTCGAGGCGCAGCGCCTCGGCGACCGCGGCGTCGGCCTCCTCCAGCCGGTGCGAGTCGTAGAGCGCGGCGGCCTGCAACGCGGCGGCGTCGGAGTCCTCGGGGTCGAGGGCACGTGCCCGCGCGATGCTCGTCAGCGCGTCCTCCGGCCGCTCCTGGGCCAGCAGCACGTACGCCTCCTGGACGTGCAGCACGGCGTAGCCCGGCGCGAGCGCCAGGGCTTGGCGCACCGCCTCCAACGCCTCGGGCAGGCGCTTCAGCCCGGCGAGGGACGCGGCGAGCGTGGAGTAGGCCATCACGTGCTCGGGGGCCGCGGCGACCGCCGTGCGGCTGGCCTCGCGCGCCTCCTCGTACCGCTCCTGCCGCAGGAGCGACTGGGCCAGCAACGCGTGGAGCGTGGGCTCGCCGGGCGCCGCGGAGAGCGCGGTGCGGAACTGCGCCTCCGCTTCCCGCGCGCGCCCCAGGTCGAGCAGCGCCTGACCGCGCTGCACGGCCACACCAGCAGTCTCGTCCATCCCCACCCCGGCGGTCGCGCGATCGTCCGGCACACCGTAGGGACGACGGAAGTCGCTGGTCAACGGAATGCCATCCGGTAGCGTACGTCGGGTGACGCATGATCCGGTGATCGAGGCACTGCTCGGCGCGCTGACCGCCGATCCCGGCAACCACCCGGTGCGGGCCCACGTCGCCCGACTGCTGCTGGACGCGGGCCGCCCGGACGAGGCGCTGGCCAACGCCACCACCGTCCTGGCCGCCGCGCCGGACCACGTCGAGGCGCTGCGCACCGCCGCCGCGGCCGCGCGGGCGCT
>NZ_JBHTLK010000128.1:0-19703 GCF_042678885.1 Saccharothrix hoggarensis | reverse complement strand
CGGCCGCCGCGGGACGTGAGCCGGTTACCCCAGCCAGCCCGGGATCGCCGGGACCGGGCCCGGCGACGTCGGCCTGGCGTCCGCGGAGGCGGCCGACAGCGGCGCGGGCTCCACCGCGGCGCACCGGGCGCCGGCGGCCGGGACCTTGAGGTTGATCAGGTACTCGTCCGTCGCGCCGCGGGTGCAGTCGCTGCGGTCGTACACGCCGTGGCCCCAGCCCTCGTAGGTCAGCAGGACGGTGGTGTCGCGGCTCTGCCGGTGCGCGTTGACCGCCCACTCGTACCCGGTGGCCGGGTCGTGCAGCGCGTTCATCATCAGGATCTTCGGCGCGTTGCGGATCTTCAGCCGGTGCTGCGGGTTGTTCACGTCGCCCGGCAGGCCGACGCAGCCCGCCATCGCGTAGTGGCCCAGCGACGAGCCGCGCATGTGCGGCGCGATCCGGTTGGCCTCGGCGACGAGGGCGGAGAACTCCCGGTGGTCGCGGACCCGGATCGCCCAGTCCTGGCAGAACACGGCCGGGAACGGGTTCTGCGCCGTCTCGGCGGCGAAGGCGACCGGCGACGCCGTGCCCGCGCCCAGCTCGACCAGCCACTCCGCCAGCCGCTGCCAGTCGGGGCCGTAGAACGCGCCGAACGCGTTGCCGATGATGTCGGCGGCGGTCACCTTCCGGTCCGGGTCCAGCGGGTCCACGATCTCGCCGCGGTCGGCGCGGGCGAGCAGGTCGTCCCACACCTCCGCCACGTCCCGGCCGTGCAGGGCGCACGACTCGGCGCGGTCGCACCACGCCACGAACTCGCGGAACGAGTCCTCGGCGGCCTCGGCCTCGGTGGCGTTGAACCGCCACGTGCCGAGGCTGTGGTCCATGTTCGAGTCGATCACCATGGCGCGGATGTGGCGGCCGTAGCGCTCGGCGTACTGCTGGCCGATCAGCGTGCCGTAGGAGATGCCGTAGTAGTTGATCTTCTGTTCGCCGAGCGCCCGGCGCAGGGCGTCGACGTCCTGGACGACCGCGCCGGTGTCGGCGTGGTCGAAGATCGGTCCGCTCTGCGCGCGGCAGTCGGCGGCGAGCTCGCGGTTGTACGCGGCGAGGGCGTCGAACTCGCGCTGGTTCGCCGGGTAGACCGACGGCTGCGCGTTCAGCTTCTCGATCGTGCACTTCACCGGTTGGCTGCGCGCGACGCCGCGCGGGTCGAAGCCGATGACGTCGAAGCGCGCCAGCACGTCGGGGCTGAAGTACCGGTCGGCGCCCAGGGCGAAGTCCACGCCGGAGCCGCCGGGCCCGCCGGGGTTGATCACCATGATCCCGACGCGCTTGGCCGGGTCGGTCGCCTTGCGGCGGGCCACGGCGAGGTCGAACCGCTCCCCGCGCGGGTTCGCCCAGTCGATCGGCAGGTTCAGCGTGCCGCACTCCACCTCGGCCAGTTCGGGGCACGGCTTCCAGTCGACGCGCGCCGCGGCCCCCGCCTGCGGCTCGGCCCCCGCCGCCTGCTCGGCCGACGCGAACGACGTGGTCCCCACGGCGAGCGCCACAGCGGTGGCCACACCGCCGAGCGCTCTGATGATCGGTCGCACAGGTTCCTCCCTAGTTCCTGTCACCCAATCGGGTTTCCGCAGGCTTCCAGGGGCGGAGAGCGCGCCACAACCGACTGAAGTCGCACTCGACGTCAGTCCAAGGGTTGACAATCTTGCCGGTTAATCAGCCCAGATCGCGATAGCGCTGGGTGATCACCCTGAGGCCATCCGCAGTCAGGGCGCCGAACAGCCGCAGCCGCGCCATGCCGCCGTCCGGGTAGATGTCGAGCCGCGCGTGGGTGGCCTCGGCGGCGTTCCCGACCCGGAACCGGTGGCGTGTGTCGGGCTGGAGCCGGGTGCGCGGCAGCACGTCGAACTCGGCCCCCGTGCGCGCGTCACGGCCCCGAACGGACGCCCAGCCGGGCGCGTTGCCCTTGAAGTGGCTGGTGTCGAGTTCCGCGAGCCGGATCACGCCCGGCGCGGCCAGCGCCACCTCCACCCAGTCGTTGCCGTCGTCACGGCGGCGCGCCGTCTCCCAGCCCTCGCCCATCACCGCCGCCTGGCCGGGCGCGATGAGGTTGGTCGGCGAGCCGTAGAACATGTCGCTGCACCCGGTGATCGAGGCGCCGTTCTCCAGCGCGGCCAGGTCGAGCGCGTCGGGGACGATCAGGTCCGGGTCGACCACCGGCTCCCCGAACACGCGCAGCCGCGCCACGCCGCCGTCCGGGTAGATGGTCAGCCGGACGTGCGTGTAGCGGCGGTGCGCGGACACGTCGAAGTAGTGCTTCCGGTCGCCGCCGAGCGCCGACCTCGGCACGACGGTCTCCCAGTCGGTCAGCTCCTCGGGGGCCGGGTAGCCCCGGGCGGAGGTCGCCTCGACCGACGCGAACGGCGGGTAGTTGCCCGTGAAGAACGCGGTGTCGACGACGACGCCCCTGATCACGCCCGGCAGGCCGAGCCGCACGATCGCCCGGTCCTCGCCCCGGTCACGCCGCCGACGCGTCTCCCAGCCGTCGTAGACCTGTCCCTTGTGGCCGAACGTGTACGTCCGGTACTCCGGCTCGGGCTTGCGGATCAGGTTCTCGCGCTCGGCGAACAGCTCGTCGTTGGCCCAGACGACGCTGCCGCCGACGGCGCGGCCGGCGAGGTCGGGGAGTCGGGTCCAGTCGGGCGCGTCGGTCATGCGTCTCCTCCGTCTGACGGTCGGGGCCGGGCGGTCAGGGCCGGGCGGTCAGCAGCCGCCCGCGGGGTCGGCCGTCGACCGGCTGCCCGCGCAGCCACGTCTGCCGCACGACACCGGCGAGCGGACGGCCGTGGTACGGCGTGACGGGGTTGCGGTGGTGCAGTGTCGCGCGGTCCACCACGAACGCCTCGTCCGGCGCGAACACGCAGAAGTCGGCGTCCGCGCCGGGTGCGATGCGGCCCTTGGCGTCCAGCCCGACCAGGTCGGCCGGGTTGGCGGCCATCCACCGGACCACGTCGGTCAGCGCGTGCCCGCGTTGCCTGGCCTGCGTCCACACGGCCGGCAGGCCCAGCTGCAGGCTCGCGACGCCGCCCCACGCGGTCGCGAAGTCGCCCCGCTTCAGGTCCGGCGTGCACGGCGAGTGGTCCGTGACGACGAGGTCGATCAGGTCGTCGCGCAACGCGTGCCAGAGCTGCTCGCGGTTGGCCGCCTCGCGGATCGGCGGGCAGCACTTGAACTCGGTGGCCGCGTCGCCGATCTCCTCCGCCACGAACGTCAGGTAGTGCGGGCACGTCTCGGCGGTGAGCCGCAGCCCCAGCTCCTTGGCCGCCTTGACGTGGCGCAGGCCGTGCGCGCTCGACAGGTGCAGGACGTGCAGCCTGGCCTTGGTCTCGTTGGCCAGGTCCACGACCGCGGTGATGGCGTGCGACTCGGCCTCGTGCGGCCGGGAGTCGAGGAAGCCGCGGTAGCCGGGGCCCGGTTCGGTGACGTCGTGCGGGTCCTCGGCGTGCACGATCGTGAGGGCGTCCCTGGGTTGCAGGACGCTCAGCGCGGCCCGCAGCTGGTCCTCGCCGACGTGCGGGAACTCGTCGACGCCCGAGTGGATCAGGAAGCACTTGAAGCCGAACACGCCGGCGTCGTGCAGCTCGGCCAGGTCGTCCAGGTTGTCCGGCACGATGCCGCCCCAGAAGCCGACGTCGACGTGCACCCGGCCGCGGGCCGCCTCCCGCTTGACCTCCAGCGCGGCCGCCGTGGTCGTCGCGGGCACGCTGTTGAGCGGCATGTCGACGATCGTGGTGACGCCGCCGGCCGCCGCCGCCCGCGTGGCGCTGTCGAAGCCCTCCCACTCGCTCCGGCCGGGGTCGTTCACGTGGACGTGCGTGTCGACCAGGCCGGGCAGGAGGACTTCGTCGTCGGCGAGTTCGACGACGGTCTCGGCGTGCAGGTGGTCGGCCACGGCGACGATCCGCCCGTCCTCGACGCCGACGTCGGCGCGGCGTTCACCGTCTGGAGTGACGACTCGGGCCGCTCGGAACACCAGGTCCATGCGCGTCACTCTCCCAGCCGGCCGGCGGCGATGCGACCACCCGAGCGGTGCGGGACCGGTTCCGGTTCGGCTCCCCGTCCGGCGGGGCGTGGGCGACTGCGTCAGCATAACTTCCACATCATGGAGTACGTCTTCCACAACACGAGAGGCCAGGCGCACTCCGGGCGACGGCGCAAGACTGTTGACACGCCTGAGGGGCGCTCGTACCGTCCCTCTGGCGGAAGTGGGATTCCGCGATACAGAAAAGGGAGCCTTAGTGCCCGATCTGGATGGGTTCAACTCCGCGCCTCCGGACCAGCTCCGCCCCCTGCTCACCGAATGCCTGGCGGTGCCGCGCTGGGTCGACGCCGTCCTCGCCGGCCGCCCCTACCCCGACGTGGACGCGCTGCTCGCGGCGTCCGACCGGTTCGCCGACCTGAGCGACGCCGAGGTGCGCGCCGCCATCGGCAGCCACCCGCGCATCGGCGAGAAGGCCCGCGGCGGCGGCGTGTCGGCGAAGTGGTCGGCGGACGAGCAGTCGGGCGTCACGGCGTCGCTCGCCGACCGGCTCCTGGCCGCGAACGCCGCGTACGAGGACCGGTTCGGCCACCTCTACCTGGTGTGCGCGACCGGCCTGACCGGTGAGCAGATGTTGGGCGACCTGACCGCGCGGATGGAGAACCCGCCGGACGTCGAACTCCGCGTGGTGAGCCGGGAACTGGCCAAGATCGCGGCCCTGCGGCTGAGGAAGGTGCTGGCATGACCACCCTCTCCACCCACGTCCTCGACGCCGAGGCGGGACGGCCTCGCGTCGGCGTGCCGGTCCGGCTGGAGAGCGCCGGCGAGGTGCGGGCCGAAGGCGTGACCGACGACGACGGCCGGCTGCGGTTCGCCGAGGACCTGGCGCCCGGCGTGCACCGGCTGGTGTTCGAGGTCGACACGCCGTTCTACCCGGAGATCACCGTCGCGTTCCGCGTCGCGGACGACGGCCCGGGGCACCTGCACGTGCCGATCCTGTTGAGCCCGTTCGCCTTCACGACCTACCGAGGGAGCTGACCGATGGCCATCGTCCTGGGGCCCAACCAGTACGGGAAGGCGGAGAACCGCCTCGTCACGGTGACCCGCGACGGTTCCGTGCACACGATCAAGGACCTCACGGTCAGCACCTCCCTGCGCGGCGACCTGGCGGACACCCACCTGACCGGCGACAACTCCAAGGTCCTGGCCACCGACACGCAGAAGAACACCGTCTACGCCTTCGCCAAGGAGTCCCCGGTCGGCGAGATCGAGGACTTCGCGCTGCGCCTCGGCCGGCACTTCGTCTCGTCGCAGGAGGCCATCACCGGCGCGCGCGTGCTCATCGACCAGCACGCGTGGGAGCGGATCGACGGCCATGATCACTCGTTCGTGCAAGGCAGCAACGAGAAGCGCACGACCGCGGTCACCGTCGAGGGCGACCGCGCGTGGGTCGTGTCGGGCGTGCGGGACCTGGTGGTGCTCAAGTCGACCGGGTCGGAGTTCCACGGCTTCCCGCGCGACCGGTACACCACCCTGAAGGAGACGGACGACCGCATCCTGGCCACGTCGGTGACGGCGCGGTGGCGGTACCAGGGCGTCGGCGGGGCGGACGGCGGGATCGACTGGGCGGAGACCTTCGCCGAGGTTCGCCGGCTGGTGCTGGCCACGTTCGCGGCCACGCACAGCCTGTCGTTGCAGCAGACGTTGTACGCCATGGGCGAGGCCGTGCTGCGGGACCGGCCCGAGGTGGCCGAGGTGCGGCTGTCGATGCCGAACAAGCACCACTTCGCGGTCGACCTGTCCCCGTTCGGGCTGGAGAACGACAACGAGGTGTTCTACGCCGCCGACCGGCCGTACGGGCTCATCGAGGGTTCCGTGCTGCGCGACGACGCCGAGGACGCCGGGTCGGCCTGGCACACCCTGCCCGCGTTCTGACCCGCGCCGTCCGGGGTTGGCTCGCGGCGCGCGGTCGAGCGCGACGCGCGGTCAATCCCGGCGCAGCGCCATCCGCTGCAACCGCCAGGAGTGGAACAGGTCGGCTTCCTCGTACCAGTCGACGCAGGTCGGCCGGCGGGCCGTGGCCAGGAACTCCAGCAGCACGGCGCGGTACGTCGGCAGCGGCAGGCCGACGCCGGGCGGGAAGTCCGTGTACGGCTCGTCCACGTACGGCGCGTCCGGGTCGCCCTTCGGCCAGCCGGTGAACCCGTCGTCCACGTAGTTCAGGTAGCCCCACCGGTCGCGGACGGCGAGCACCAGGTTGTGGTCGCTCTCCCCCTCCGCGTCCGTGCCGCGGCCGAAGTGCTCCAGCATGCCGTCGTTGCAGTCGGGCCGCGCCAGGGCGGCGATGAGCACGTCCACGTCCGCCGCGCACGCCACCACCTGGTAGCGGAACTCGGCCCGCTCCAGGTCCGGCAGCCCGGTCCACAACCCGGCCCGCATGGTCATGGACACACCCTGGCCGGTCCGGTGGCGTTCGGCCTTTCGCCGGATCGAGGACCACCCGATCCAGCGACACCGCGGTTACTCCCTCCTCGCCAAGGCCTGGAGGTCGGTCACGCTGAGTCCCGTGGCGCGGCGGACCTCGTCCTCCTCCAGCGCGCCGCAGTCGAGTGCCCGGAGGAACGACGTGGACAGGGCCTGGGCGGTGGCGGGCTCGTCCAGCACCGACCCGCCGGCCCGCTCGACGTACGCCTTCAGCCGGCGCGCGTCCGCGTCCACCCCTTCGAGGTAGAACGCGTGCACGGCCGCGTACCTCGTCACGAGTTGGGCCGGGTGCAGGTCCCAGCCCTGGTAGAAGCCGTGCGCCAACGACCGGCGGACCAGCCCGTAGTGCGTGCGCCAGCCCTCGTGGACGTTCTCGCCGACCGGCAGCACGTTGGTCGAGCCGTCGGACAGCGCGACACCCGTGCCGGCCCCCGACAC
Source organism: Saccharothrix hoggarensis (assembly GCF_042678885.1). Classification (GTDB taxonomy): domain Bacteria; phylum Actinomycetota; class Actinomycetes; order Mycobacteriales; family Pseudonocardiaceae; genus Actinosynnema; species Actinosynnema hoggarensis. The sequence continues at coordinate 12,762 of NZ_JBHTLK010000128.1, read as the reverse complement.
CTGCATGACGTTGCGGGCGAAGTCGCACGCGCCGTGCGCCAGGTGCTGGTGCGCCGCGCCGAGACCGCAGCCCGCCGTGTAGTCGTAGGTGCCGAAGTGCAGCCCGGTGACCCGGCCGCGACCGGCCTCGATGAACTGCGGGAGCGCCAGCCTGCCCCGCGGGTCCACGATCGACCGGGTCGTCTCCACCTGGATCTCGAACCTCAGCGGCAGCCCGAACAGGTCCAGCACGTCGCCGAGCACCTCGACCTGGGCCACCGACGTGACCTTGGGGAAGGTGATCACGAACGCCTCGGGCGCCTCGCCGAGCGCGGTGAGGAACACGTCCAGCGTCCGGATGCCCCGGTCGCGCGACGACCTCGTGTCGAACGACTTCATCCGCAGCCCGAACCGCGGCGGCGCCGCGCCGTCCCGCAGCCAGTCCCGCACCACGAGGGCGGTGCGCTCGGCGTCCGCGTCCTCCTCGGCGTCGGAGCGGACGCCGTAGCCGTCCTCGAAGTCGATCCGCAGGTCCTCCACCGGTTCGGCGGCCAGCTTGGCGCGCACGCGGCCGTCCACGACCCGGGCGACGTCCGGCGCGAGGCCGAGCACGTCGGCCAGCCCGTCCGGGGCGTGGTCGTCCAGTGCCGCAAGCGCTTGCGCGCCCCAGTCGCCCACGGTCGCCGGGCCGACGCGGTCGGCCGGCACGTAGCAGGTGTGCACCGGCTGCCTGCCCGCCGGCGCGCGGTCCTCCACCTCGGACAGCCGGGCGGTGGCCGCCCGCACGGCCTCCGGCGACAGCGACGTCCGCGGCACGTCAGCCGATCCGCTCGTACGCGGGCAGGGTCAGGAAGTCCACGAACTCGTCGGACAGCGCGACCCGCTCGAACAGCTCCACGGCCAGGTCCAGGTGCCCGCCGTCGAGGTCGTCGAGGTCGTCCTTCACGCGGGCCAGCACGTCGCGCACGAGGTCGGCGGTGACCGGCGTGCCGTCGTCCAGCACGACGCCGTTGTGCACCCACTGCCACAGCTGGGAGCGGGAGATCTCGGCGGTGGCGGCGTCCTCCATCAGGTTGTGGATGGCCGCCGCGCCGTTGCCGCCGAGCCACGACACCAGGTAGCGCACGCCGACGTCGACGGCAGACTCCACGCCCGCGCGCGTCGCGCCGCCGCCCGCGGACTTGAAGTCCAGCAACTGCTCCGCGGTGACGGACACCTCCGGCCGCAGCTCGTCCAGCTGGTTGGGCTTGTCCCCGAGCTCCTGGCCGAAGATCTCCGCGCACACCGGCACGAGGTCCGGGTGCGCCACCCAGGAGCCGTCGAAGCCGTCGCCCGCCTCGCGCCGCTTGTCGTCGCGCACCTTCGCCAGCGCGCGCTCGGTGACCTCCGGGTCGCGCCGGTTCGGGATGAACGCGGCCATGCCGCCCATCGCGAACGCGCCCCGCTTGTGGCACGTGCGCACGAGCAGTTCGGTGTAGGCGCGCATGAACGGCACGGTCATCGTGATGCTGTTGCGGTCCGGCAGCACGAAGTCCGGCCCGGCGTCGCGGAAGTACTTGATGATGCTGAACAGGTAGTCCCAGCGGCCCGCGTTCAGGCCGGACGCGTGGTCGCGCAGCTCGTAGAGGATCTCCTCCATCTCGAACGCGGCGGGGATCGTCTCGATCAGGACGGTGGCGCGGATCGTGCCATGCGGGACGCCGAGCCGTTCCTGCGCGGCGGTGAACACGTCGTTCCACAGCCGGGCTTCGAGGTGGCTCTCCATCTTCGGCAGGTAGTAGTACGGCTTGCCCAGCTCGGCGTTGTGGAAGAAGTGCAGGCCGAAGTCGACCAGCGCGCCCACGGCCGGCTCACCGTCGACCTCGACGTGCCGCTCGGGCAGGTGCCAGCCGCGCGGCCGGACCACGATCGTCGGGCGCGCCACGTCGTCGCGCAGGGTGTAGCGCTTGCCCTCCGGTGACGTGTGGTCGATCGTGCCGCGGGCCGCGTCGTAGAGGTTGACCTGGCCGGAGACGACGTTGTGCCAGTGCGGGGTGTTGGCGTCCTCCAAGTCGGCCAGCCACACCTTCGCGCCGGAGTTGAGCGCGTTGATGGTCATCTTGCGCTCGGTCGGGCCGGTGATCTCGACCCGCCGGTCGCGCAGCGGCTCGGGCGCCTCGGCGACCTTCCAGTCACCGTCGCGCACCGCCCGCGTCTCGGGCAGGAACCCGAGCGGACGGCGTCGCGCGCGGCGGGCGACCAGCTCGTCACGGGTGGCGGCGAAGTCGCGGTGCAGTCCGGCGACGAACTCCAGCGCGTCCGGCGTGAGGATCTCGTCCCCGCGCTCCACTTCGCCCCCGAGGACGCGAACACCGGACATGGAAGCCCACCTCGATTCCGAGTCGGTTTCTACTTCGCGGACTATAGTTTTCGCAACGCGGAACGGCAACGAAGGAGTGATCTCCCGTGGCAGGAGAGTCCACCGGCGGCGTGCAATCGCTCCGACGCGCCTTCGACCTGCTGGAACGCCTGGCCGACGCGGGCGGCGAGGCCAGCCTGTCCGAGCTGGCCGCCGCCTCCGGGCTCCCGCTCCCGACGATCCACCGCCTCATCCGCACCCTCGTCACGCTGGGGTACGTGCGGCAGAACAGCAACCGCCGGTACACGCTCGGGTCGCGGTTGATCCGGCTCGGCGAGAGCGCGTCGCGGCAGTTCGGCACGTGGGCGCGGCCGTTCCTGGCGCAGCTGGTCGACCAGGTGGAGGAGACCGCGAACCTGGCCGTGCTCGACGGCGACGAGGTGGTGTACGTGGCGCAGGTGCCGTCACGGCACTCGATGCGGATGTTCACCGAGGTCGGCCGCCGGCTCCTGCCGCACGGCACCGGCGTCGGCAAGGCAATGCTGTCGCAGCTGCCGCGCGACGACGTGCGGGCGCTGCTGGGGCGGACCGGCCTGCCCGCGTACACGCCGAACACGATCACCGACCCGGAGGAGCTGCTGGCGTCGCTGGACCGGATCGCCGCGCAGGGCTACGCGCTGGACGAGAGCGAGCAGGAGCTGGGCGTGCGGTGCATCGCCGTGCCGCTGCACGGCGCGCCGACGTTGGCCGCGGTGTCGGTGTCGGGGCCGGACAGCCGGCTGACCAAGGACGCGGTGGCGCGCATCCTGCCCGAGGTGCTGGCCATCGCGAAGCGGTTGTCCGACCAGGCGGGACGCGCCTGACCTCGGCGCGTCCCGACGCGGGCGTCAGCCCAGCAGTGCCTCGACGAAGGCCGCCGGCTCGAACGGGGCCAGGTGGTCGGCGCCCTCGCCCAGGCCCACCAGCTTCACCGGCACGCCCAGCTCGCGCTGCACCTGGAACACGATGCCGCCCTTGGCCGTGCCGTCGAGCTTGGTCAGCACGATGCCGGTCACGTCGACGACCTCGGCGAACACGCGGGCCTGGGTCAGGCCGTTCTGGCCGGTGGTGGCGTCGAGGACGAGCAGCACCTCGTCCACCTCGGCCTGCTTCTCCACCACGCGCTTGACCTTGCCCAGCTCGTCCATCAGGCCGGTCTTGGTGTGCAGGCGGCCCGCGGTGTCGATCAGCACGGTGTCCACGCCCGCGTTCACGCCCTGCTTGACCGCCTCGAACGCCACCGAGGCCGGGTCCGCGCCCTCGGCGCCGCGGATGGTCGTCGCGCCCACGCGCGAGCCCCACGTCTCCAGCTGGTCGGCGGCGGCGGCGCGGAACGTGTCCGCCGCGCCCAGCAGCACGGTGCGGCCGTCGGCGACCAGGACGCGGGCCAGCTTGCCGGTGGTGGTGGTCTTGCCGACGCCGTTGACGCCGACGACCAGCACGACCGCGGGCTTGACGCCGTCGCCGCCCACCGCGTGCGGCAGGGCGTTCACGGCGCGGTTCATCTCCGGGTGCAGGGCGTCGACCAGCACGTCCCGCAGCAGCGCGCGGGCGTCGTCCGCCGTGCGCACGCCGCGCGACACGATCTGCTCCCGCAGCGCGGTGACGATCTGGTCGGTGATCGCCGCGCCCAGGTCGGCCATCAGGAGCGTGTCCTCGATGTCGGTCCACGAGTCCTCGTCCAGGTCGCCCGCGCCCAGCAGGCCGAGCAGTCCCTGGCCGAACGTGGACCGGGACCGCGAGAGCCGGCCGCGCAGCCGTTCCAACCGGCCGGAGGTGGGCTCGATCTCCTCGATCTCGGACGCCGCGTCGGGCAGCGCCACGTCGACGAACCCGCGCTTGACCGAGTCGCGCGGCACGGCGGCGTCATCGCCGACACCGGGCTGGCCGTCGACCTCGGTGCGGTCGGCCACGGGGTGCTCGACCGGCTCGATCGTCTCCACGACCTCGGACCGGCCGGCGGGCTCGCCGGGCTTGACCGGCTCGACGACGACCTCGCCCGGCGCCCGTTCGACCGGCCCCGCCTCCTCGACCGGCCTCACCTTGTCGACGGGCCCGGCCTTGTCGGCGGGCCTCACCTTGTCGGCGGGCCTGGCCTTGTCGGCGGGCCTCTCGGCGGGACGGACCTTCTCGGTGGGCTTGGCGCGCTCGACGGGCTCGCGTTCGGCGGGTGGGGCCTTGGGCGGCGCGGGCGCGTTGAACGTGATCGCGCCACCGGCCTGGTAGCCGCCCTTCGCGGGCTGGTCCGGCTCGCGCTCGGTGAGGCTGATCCGCCGGCGTCGCGCCAGCACGACGCCCGTCACGAGGGCGACCGCGAGCAGTGCCGCGACGACGACGATGATCCAGATCAGGGACGTTGTGGACACCGGCCAATCCTCGCACGGCCGTGTATGTTGACGATCGACGAACCATATTGATTTCCGGCAACTTTCCCACCGAGACTCTTGCGCCTGCGGGCCGTGTGGAATAGACCACAGGGCGTGAAGGTGATCGGGCTCATATCCGGCACGTCGATGGACGCCATCGACGTGGCCGTCGCCGACCTGTTCCTGGACGGACCGACGGTCGTGCTGACCCCTCTGGAGCACGCCGAGCACCCCTTCCCCGCGGCCTTGCGCGAGGCGCCCACCAGCGCCGCCGACCTCTGCGTGCTCGACACCCGGCTCGGCCAGGCGTTCGCCGAGGTCGCCGCCCGGTACCAGGGCGACCTCGTGTCGTCGCTCGGGCAGACCGTGCACCACTGGGTCGAGGACGGCCGCTGCCTGGGCACGCTCCAGCTCGGCCAGCCCGCGTGGATAGCCGAAGTCACCGGGCTGCCGGTGGTGTCGGACCTCAGGGTCCGGGACGTCGCCGCGGGCGGGCACGGCGCGCCGCTGGCGAGCACCCTGGACGCCCTGTGGCTGGCCGGTTTCGGCTCTCCGGCCACGGCGCTCAACATCGGCGGCATCGCCAACATCACCAAGGTTTCGCCCGAAGGTGTGATCGCCTACGACACCGGGCCGGGCAACGCGCTCATGGACGCGGCGATGACCGTGCTGTCCGGAGGGCGGCGCACGCAGGACACCGACGGCGAGTTCGCCCGCCGCGGCCACGTGCACGCCGAACTCCTCGACCGCCTGCTCGCCGACCCGTACTACGACCTGCCCGCGCCGAAGTCGACCGGCAAGGAGCACTTCAACCGCGCCTACCTCGACCGGTTCACCGCGGGCCTGACCCTGTCCGCCGAGGACTTCCTCGCCACGCTCACCGAGTTGACCGCCCGGACCATCGCCGCCGAGTGCGAGGGCACGGTGATCGGTTCGGGCGGCGGCATGCGCAACCCCGTGCTGGTCGAGTCGTTGGGCCGACACGTGGACCTGCGCACGAGCGACGAGCTGGGCCTGCCCGCGGCGGCCAAGGAGGCCTACCTCGCCGCGCTGCTGGGTTTCCTGACGTGGCACGGACTGCCCGCCAACGTGCCGTCCGCCACCGGCGCCGCCGGTCCGCGGCCGCTGGGGTCGATCACCCCCGGCCGCTACCCGCTGCGCCTGCCCGAGCCCGCGATCACGGCGGTGACCGGACTGAGAGTCAGCCGCCAGGAGCGGCCGTCTGGCCAAGGGTGCCAGGAAGATGGAGGAGACCATGCGCGCACTTGATGTCGGCATCATCGTGCTGTTCCTGGTGGGCATGCCGCTGCTGGGCGTGTGGATCGCCGGGCGGCAGCGCTCCGCCACCGACTACTTCGTCAGCGAGCGCCGCATCTCGTGGTGGGTCGTCTGCGTGTCGGTGGTGTCGGCGGAGACGTCGACGTTGACCGTGCTGAGCGTGCCGACAGTCGCCTACCTGGGCACGACGACGTTCCTGTCGCTGGCGATCGGCTACCTGCTCGGCCGGATCGTCGTGTCGTTCGTGCTGCTGCCCAAGTACATCGCGGGCGAGCTGATCACCGCGTACGGGTTCCTCGGCAAGCGGTTCGGGCCGGGCATCCAGGGCACGGCGTCGATGACGTTCCTCGTCACCCGGCTGCTCGCGGACGGCCTGCGGCTGTTCGCCACCGCCATCCCGATCAAGGTCGTGCTCGTCGCGTACGGCGTGAACGCCTCGTACTGGGCGATCGTGGCGGTGCTCGGCCTGGCGATGGTCGTCTACAGCTTCCTCGGCGGCGTGCGGGCCGTGGTGTGGGTCGACGCCATCCAGATGCTCTGGTACGTCGTCGGCGCGATCGTCGTGATCATGGTCCTGAACGGCCGCCTTCCCGACGGCTGGTTCGGCGCCGCGGCCGACGCGGGCAAGTTCCAGGTCCTCGACTTCTCCGCCAGCCCGCTCACCTCGGCGTACGCGATCCCCACCGCGTTCATCGGCGGCGCGGTGCTGTCCATGGCCTCGCACGGCGCGGACCAGCTGATCGTGCAGCGGCTCATGGCCACCAAGGACGTGCGCGCGGCGCAGAAGGCGCTGATCGCCAGCGGCGTGGTGGTGTTCCTCCAGTTCGCGCTGTTCCTGTTCATCGGCGTGATGCTGTGGGCGTTCTACAAGGCGGCCCACCCGGTCAAGGACCTCAAGCTCAACAACAACGACGAGCTGTTCGCCAACTTCATCGTCAACGACATGCCGTCGGGCCTGTCCGGGTTCGTGATCGCGGGCATCCTCGCGGCGGCGCTGTCGTCGTCGCTGGGCGCGCTGGCGTCCTCCACCGTGACGGACGTGGTGCAGCGGGTCGTGAAGCGGCCGATGACCGAGGCCGAGGTGTTCAAGCAGGGCCGCATCTGGACCGTGGTGTGGGCCGGCCTCCTGATCGTGTGCGCCGGGATGTTCGCCACGCTGACGCGGCGCGGCAACCCGATCGTGGAGCAGGGCCTGTCGATCGCCGGGTTCACGTACGGCGCGCTGCTGGGCGCGTTCCTGCTGGGCCTGCTGTTCCGCAAGGCGCGGCAGTCCGACGCGATCGTGGCGTTCGCGGTGACGGTGGTCGTGATGGCGTTCGTGATCCTGGGCGTGAAGTTCGTCGGCCCCGACGCCCAGCTGGAGATCAACTTCTCGGCGGCGGCCCCGGCGCAGAAGGTCTTCGCGCTGGCGTACCCGTGGTACACGGTGCTCGGCGTGATCGTGACGCTGGTCGTCGGCGGCCTGATGTCGTTGCGGCACAAGGGGTACCAGCCGCCGGAGACGGAGGAGGCGGTGTCCGCCAAGGCCTCGTGACGGTGTGACGGTGTGAGGCGCAGGCGGCCTGAGCGGTCTACCCGACGTTCAGGCCGCTCGGCGGGTGAGGCGACGGCACGGGGTCAGGGCGGCATCGGTCGGGACGGCTCGGGCCGGGACGGCACGGGTCGGGGCGGCACGGGTCGGGGCGGCACGGTCAGGACGGCTCGGGTAGGGGCGGCACGGGTCGGGGACGGCACGGTCAGGGCGGCACGGTCAGGCGGCTTGGGCGCGATAGGCGACGAGTTCCAGGTGCAGGCGGAAGCCCAGCCGGTCGAACAGCCGCTGCGACGACCGGTTGCCGGCCAGGATCGCGGCGGCGGCCTGCGGTCGGGCGCCGGACTTCTCGGCCAACTTCCACACCAGCTCGGTGACCAGCGCGCCGCCGACGCCCTGCCCGCGCACGTCCGGTTCCACGGCCACGAAGTCCAGGTAGAACTCGCTCGGCTCGGCCTTGCCCGAGGCGTAGCCGAGCACCCGGTCGCCGTCCATCGCGACCACCACGGTGTGGGACCGGCTGCCGTCCACGAGCTTGCGCCCGGACAGGTAGGTCTTCGGGAAGCACCGCTCGTGCAGCACGGCCACGGCCTCGTGCACGGCCGCGTCGGTCGGCAGCACGCGCATCTCGCGGGCCGGACCGGTGCGCGGGCAGCTCGCCTCGCGCAGCATCAGGCCGCGCAGGCCCTCGCCGTCGAGGACGTGGATGCCGCACGGGCGGGCGGCCGAGAAGCCGTGCCGCTCGGCGAACGCGGCCAGCCGCCGGTGCCCGGTGTGGCCGAGCAGCTCCCGGTCGGCGACGCCGTCGAGCAGCGGCGCGACCCGCGCGTACAGGGCGTCCGCGGTCTGGTCCCAGATCCGGCTGCCCGCCGGGTGGTTGACCGGCACGTCCACGAACGGTCCGTGCAGGTAGGCGCGGCCGGTGTCGGTGTCCAGCTCGACGGTGAGCGCGCCACGCACCCACCCCGAGTCGTCGGTGGCGACGACGGTGCACGCGGACCAGTCCGGCTCGAACTCGGCCAGCTCGGCGGAGACGTCGCCGAGCGTCTCACCGAGGTAGCCGATGTGGTGCGCGTCGTCGGCCTGCAGGCGCAGGATCAGCGCGAGCACGGCGTCCAGGTCGTCCTGGGCGGCGGGACGGATGTCGTACATGTCTGGAATGGTCGCCCGCGAGTCGGGCGAACGCGAGGGAGTTTTCGACGCCGGGATCGCGGGACGTGACGGACGTCGCGCGGCGGCGCCCGGACGTCCTCGACGGCGTGCGATCCGACCGCCGGCCGCGACCCTGCGCCGGACGGCGGCGTCGCGCTCGGTGCCTGCCGACGCGCACCGGATGGCGCCGGCACAACGCTCCCGCGCCTCCTAGCGTCGGGGGCATGACGGACGACGTCCTCGACATCCCCTTCGCCGACGCCTTCGCGTTCGACCCCTCGCCCACGTGGGCGCGGCTGCGCGAGGAGGCGCCGGCGGTTCGGGTCCGAACCCTCGCGGGCGCCGTCGTGTGGCTGGTGACCCGCTACGACGACGTGAAGCTGGTGCTGGCGGACCCGCGGTTCTCCCGGGCCGGCGTGGTGGCCGAGGGCGCGCCGCGGGTCGGGGTGTCCCGGCCGCTGCCCGGCACCCTGCCGACCACCGACCCGCCCGAGCACACCCGGCTGCGCAAGCTCGTGTCCGGCGCGTTCTCGCACCGGCGGATCGAGCGGACCCGTCCGTGGGTGCGAGAGCTGTGCGAGGAGCTGGCGGACGACGTCGTGGACGGCGCGGACCTGCGGCGGGTGTACGCGCTGCCGCTGCCGCTCCAGGTCATCTGCACGCTGCTCGGCGTGCCGTACGGGGACCGCGAGCGGTTCCGGGAGTGGGTCGAGCTGGCCTACAGCATGGAGATGTCGGAGCAGTCGCGCGTCGAGGCGGCGATGGCGAGCCTGGTCGCGTACATGGGCGAGCTGGTCGCGGCGAAACGGCGGGAGGCCCGGTCCGACGACCTGCTCGACGAGCTGTGCGCGACGCCGCTGACGCACGACGAGCTGGTCGCGTTCGCACTGAACCTGCTGGTCGCGGGGCACGAGACGTCGGCGAACCAGATCACCGGCTTCGTCGCGACCCTGCTGCGCGACCGGTCGGCGTGGGAACGGCTGGTGGCCGACCCGTCGCTGGTGCCGAGCGCCGTGGAGGAGCTGATGCGGTTCACGCGGCTCAGCGACGTGGGGCAGCTGCGGGTGGCGCTGGAGGACGTGCCGGTCGCCGGTGTGGTGATCCGCGCGGGTGAGGGCGTGATGGCGTCGATCGGCTCGGCGAACCGCGACCCGCGCGCGTTCCCGCACCCGGACCGGCTCGACCTGGGCCGCACCCCCAACCCGCACCTGGCGCTCGGCGTCGGCCCGCACTTCTGCCTCGGCGCCCAGCTGGCCCGGATCGAGCTGCGGGAGGCGCTGACCGTGCTGCTGGAGCGGTTCCCGGGGCTGCGGGCGGCCCGACCCGTCGAGGAGCTGGCCTGGCGGCGGGTGCTGGTCAGCGGTCTCGCCGAGCTGCCGGTGCGCGTCTGACCCGTTCCGGCCGGTCACGACCGGTTCCGATCGGCGTCAACCGGTGTTCGGCGGGTGTTTGGTCCGCGTCTGGTTCGGGCGACACGACGTCACGGGTGACGGACATCTATTGCCGCGCGTTTCGCGGTGGGGAACCCTGGACCCGTGAGCGAGGAAACGATCCAACTCGAACTCAACGACAGCGGGGTGGCGGTAGACCTACCGATGCCTGCCAACCAGCGGGACCAGGTGCAGGAGGTCCCCTACCGGCCGGTGGAGTTCCGCGACGACGACCTGCCCAACGCCATGGAGCGCGCGGCCACGTGGCTGAGGCAGACCCAGGACTGGCTCGGCGAGCCGGTCGACGTCATCGCGGTGCACCTCGACTACGACGACACCAAGGGCTCGCCCTACTACGCCCTCAAGTTGCTCTGCAACGAGGAGGACTTGGCGGGCGTGCCCCGGGTGGTGCGTGAGCACGAGGGCACTACTCACGAGTAACGTACGCTGAGGACATGCCAGATCGCGTGTACCCGCCGGTGATCGCCGCGGCCAAGCTGATGTTCCGCGTGCTCGACCTGCGGATCACCGTGGAAGGCGCGGAACACGTGCCGACCACCGGCGGGGCCGTGCTGGCCTCCAACCACGTCTCCTACCTCGATTTCATCTTCGCCGGCTACGGCGCGCAGCCCGCGCGCAGGCTGGTCCGGTTCATGGCCAAGCACGAGGTGTTCCGCCACCGCGTGTCCGGCCCGCTCATGCGCGGGATGCGCCACATCCCGGTGGACCGGGCCGCCGGCCAGGCGTCCTACCAGCAGGCGTTGGACGCGCTGCGGGCCGGCGAGGTCGTCGGGATCTTCCCGGAGGCCACGATCAGCCGGTCGTTCACCGTCAAGGAGGTGAAGAGCGGCGCGGTGCGCCTCGCGGCCGAGGCCGGCGTGCCGCTCCTGCCGACCGCCGTGTGGGGCACCCAGCGGCTGTGGACGAAGGGCAGGCCGAAGTCCCTGACCCAGCGCCACGTGCCGGTGACGATCGTCATCGGCGAGCCGATGGAGCCGACCACGGACGCCGCGCTGCGCGAGCGGATGCAGGCGTTGCTGGACGACGCGCAGGCCCGGTACCCGGAGTCGGGCGAGGGCCAGTGGTGGCAGCCGGCCCACCTGGGCGGCACCGCGCCCACGCCGGAAGAGGCGAAGCGCCTCGACGACCGATAGTCCGACCGAGAACCGAATCAGGGGTCCCCGCCAGAGGGACCCCTGATTTCATTCTGCCGGCGACCGCCGACGATTCGGGTTGCTGAAGCTTCACCTGTGGACAACTCGGAAGCCGGCACCTCCGCTGTGGACAACTCCGCGGTGGATGCCTCAGGAGCCGACTGCTCCGCTGTGGACGACGCGGGGGGCGACTACTCGGCCGTGAGCTACTCGGCGGTGGAGGACTCGGCGGTGGACGACTCGTCGCCGCGTGCCGGGTCAGGCTCGGACGTCGGCTCGGGTTCCGAGATCCGCTCAGACCCGGAAACCTGCTCGGGCTCGGAGGCCGGCCCAGCCTCAGCCGCCGGCGCGAGATCATCGGCGGATTCCGACGCGACGGCAGCGACGGCGGCGACAGCAGCGGCGGGCTTGGCGCGCTTCGGCTTGTCCTCACCGCGCAGCCGTTGCGAGATCACCTGGCTGATGCCGTCACCGCGCATCGACACGCCGTACAGCGCGTCGGCGATCTCCATCGTCGGCTTCTGGTGCGTGATGATCAACAGCTGCGAGTGCTCCCGCAGCTGCTCGAACAAGCCGATCAACCGGTGCAGGTTGGTGTCGTCCAGCGCCGCCTCGACCTCGTCCATGACGTAGAACGGCGACGGCCGGGCGCGGAAGATCGCGACCAGCATCGCCACCGCCGCCAGCGACTTCTCGCCACCGGACAGCAGCGACAGCCGCTTGACCTTCTTGCCGGGCGGCCGGGCTTCCAGCTCGATGCCGGTGGTCAGCATGTCGTCCGGCTCGGTCAGCACCAGCCGTCCCTCGCCGCCGGGGAACAGGACCTTGAACACGACCTCGAACTCGCGGGCCACGTCCTCGTAGGCCGACGTGAAGACCTCGAGGATCTTGTCGTCGACCTCCTTCACCACGGTCAGCAGGTCGCGCCGCGTCGCCTTGATGTCCTCCAGCTGGTTGGACAGGAACTTGTAGCGCTCCTCCAGCGCCGCGAACTCCTCCAGCGCCAACGGGTTGACCTTGCCCAGCAGCGACAGGTCCCGCTCGGCGCGCTTGGCGCGCCGCGCCTGGGTGTCCCGGTCGTACGGGATCGGCTGCGGCGGCGTCACGGCCTCGCCGCGCTCCTTCGCCGCCTCGTACTCGGCGACCTCCTGCGGCGACGGCGGGATGAACACGTCCGGGCCGTACTCGGCGACCAGGTCCTCCAGGCCGATGCCGAACTCCTCGGCGACCTTGGTCTCCAGCTGCTCGATGCGCATCCGCTGCTCGGCCCGCAGCACCTCGTCGCGGTGCACGGCGTCGGTCAGCTTCTCCAGCTCGCCGGACATCTCGCGGACCAGGCCCCGGACCTGCGCCAGGTACGTCTCGCGCTGCGCCTTGCGCTCCTGCGCGGCGTCCCGCTCGCGTGCCGCGCGGGCCAGGGACGCGCCGATCCGCTCCAGCGCGACCTCGCCGCCCCGCACCACGGCCTTCGCGACGACGGCGCCGCGGGCACGGG
>NZ_JBHTLK010000127.1:0-19757 GCF_042678885.1 Saccharothrix hoggarensis | reverse complement strand
GGCGCCCCGGGGTGCGGGTGACCGGCGGCCGGTGAGCCGGGGGCCGGCGCACCCCCGGCGGTTCCCGTCGAGGTCACGCTGTCCGGGCGGAGGGGGCTGTCCGCGGGCTGGGACGCCGCGCCCTCCGCTCCCGAACCCGGCTGTCCGACGCCCGTCCCCGGAGCGTTCGGAGAGCCGAAGTCGGCCGGGCGGCCGGTGCTGCCCTGCACAGCACCCGCCGACCCGGCGTCCGACCGACCGGCCCCTGCCGCCGGTCCGTCGGCGTCCTCCGGTCGCGCCGGGCCTCCCTGCCAGGCACCCCGCGCTCCGGTGGACTCCGGCGCACCGCTGCCGCCCTGCACGGCACCGGTTCCGCCGGCGTGGTCATGACCGGGATCGCTCGCACCACGCGCCCACGGGCTCTGCGGCGGCTGAGGCTGCGGAGACTGCTGCGGCTGCTGCGGCTGCTCGTTCTCGGTCATGTCCACCACTCTGCGGTGCCCGCCTGAGAGGAGGCTTAAACGAAACTGGGCATCAGTTGTGAGAGTGGCGGCCCCCGCCGGACGTGAGCGGCCGTCAGGACTCGCGCAGCCGCTCCGCGATCTGCTCGGGCGTGGCGTCGTTGATCCACACGCCCATGCCGGACTCGGAGCCCGCCAGGTACTTGAGCTTGTCCGCCGTGCGGAGCACGGAGAACACCTCCAGGTGCAGCCACGACAGGTCGCGGCCGGTGCGCACCGGCGCCTGGTGCCACGCCGCGATGTACGGCAGCGGACGCTGGTAGAGGGCGTCCAGCCGGTGCAGCACGGTCAGGTAGAGCGCGGCGAAGTCGTCCCGCTCGGCGTCGGTCAGCGAGGGCAGGTCGGGCACCTGGCGGTGCGGCACGACGTGCACCTCGACCGGCCAGCGGGCCGCGGTGGGCACGAACGCCGTCCAGTGCTCCCCCTCGGCGACGACCCGCGTGCCGGCGGCCCGCTCGGCCGCCAGGATGTCACCCATCAGCGGACGACCGTGGGTCTGCTGGTACTCGGCCGCGACGCTCAGCATGCGCTCGGTCTTCGGCGTCACGAACGGGTAGCCGTAGATCTGCCCGTGCGGGTGGTGCAGCGTCACGCCGATCTCTTCGCCGCGGTTCTCGAACGGGAAGACCTGCTCGACGCCGGGCACCGCGTTCAGCGCCTCCGTGCGGTCCGCCCACGCGTCCACGACCGTGCGCACCCGCGAGACGGGCAGCGAGCCGAACGACTGGTTGTGGTCGGACGTGAAGCAGACGACCTCGCACCGGCCGCGCCCCGCCGCCCGCGCCACCATCGGCATTCCGTCCACAGTGGACGGAAGGTCGGGCACGTCCGGCGCGAACGACGGGAACCGGTTCTCGAACACCACGACGTCGTACGACGACTCGGGGATCTCGGTCGGCTTGCCCGGCGTGGTCGGGCACAGCGGGCACAGGTCGGCCGGCGGTTTGTACGTGCGGGTCTGCCGGTGCGCGGCCATCGCCACCCACTCGCCCGTCAACGGGTCGCGCCGCACCTCCGACAGCGGCTGGGTGCGCGGCAGGTCGCGCGTGTCCACCGCCTGCCTCGGCGGCGGGTCGGTGGTGTCGTCGAAGTAGATGATCTCCCGACCATCGGCAAGTTTCCCCGCCGTGCGCCTCACGCCAGTTCCTCTCCGCGTCCCGGCACGTGCGCCAGGACCAGTTCGCCCACCTGCTCGCCGAGCACCGTCCGCGCGGGCTCGGCCAATCCCTCGTCGCTCACCAGCACGTCCGCCTCGTCCAGCGCGGCGATCGTGGAGATGCCGACGGTGCCCCACTTGGTGTGGTCCGCGACCACGACCACCCGACCGGCCGCGTCGACCAGCGCCCGGTCGGTCTCGCTCTCGTTCAGGTTCGGCGTGGTGAAGCCGGACCGCTCGGCCATGCCGTGCACGCCCAGGAACACCACGTCCAGGTGCAGCGACCGCAGCGCCTGCACGGCGACCGGCCCGACCAGCGCGTCCGACGGCGTCCGCACACCGCCGGTGAGGACCACCGTGCGGTCGGTGCGCCCGCTCTGCTGGAGCACGTCGGCGACCCGGATCGAGTTGGTCACCACGGTCAGGTCCGGGATGTCGTCGAGGAACCGCGCCAGCGTCCACGTCGTGGTGCCCGCGGACAGGCCGATGGCCGTGCCGGGGCGCACCAGGCCCGCGGCGAACGCGGCGATGGCCTCCTTCTCCGGCAGCTGCCGCACGGACTTCGCCTCGAACCCCGGCTCGTCGGTGCTGCGGCCGACCACGGACGTGGCGCCGCCGTACACCTTCTCCACCAGGCCGCGGGCGGCCAGCACGTCGAGGTCGCGGCGCACGGTCATGTCCGACACGCCCAGCCGGACGACGAGGTCGCTCACCCGCACCGCGCCGGTCCGGCGGACCTCTTCCAGGATCACCGCTTGCCGCTGGCGTGCCAGCACGTCACACCTCTTCCCTGAGCACGACCACACCGCCGGCGGGCACGACCACCCGGCCGGTCGCGCGCTCGCCGGACAGCAGCTCCACCCCGGTCGCGGACAGCTCCGCGTCCCGGTCCCCGTGGTTGATCGCGACCAGCCACGAGCCCGCCTCGCCGCGCCGCCGCACCACCTCGACGCCCTCCGGGCCGGTGGGCACGCCCGCGTGGTCGAGGGCGGCCCGGACCAGCCGGTCCAGCCCGTCGCCGGTGAGGCCGCACGCCAGGTACCAGGCGACGCCCCGGCCGTGCTCGTTGCGGGTCACGGCGGGCACGCCGGGCAGCGGGCCGTCGGTGTAGGAGGCGAGCACCTTCGCGCCGTCCGCGTGCACGTGCTCGGTCCACACGGTCGCCGAGGAGCCGTCGTCCAGCGTCACGGTCTCCCCCGCGCGCAGCGGGTGGAACTCCTCCGTCCGCACGCCGAGCAGGTCGCGGAACGCGCCGGGGTAGCCGCCCAGGTGCACGTGCCCGCGCGTGTCCGTGACGCCGGACAGGTAGGTGACGACCAGGTGGCCGCCGGAGCCGACGTACTCGGCGTACGGCGTCGCGTCGTCCACGGCGTACAGCGCGGGCGCGAACACCAGCGGGTACGTCGACAGGTCCGCGCCGGGCGGCACGAAGTCGACCGTCACCCCGGCCCGCCACAGCGCGCGGTACAGCCCGAACACGACCTCCGGGTAGCGGACGTCGACCGTCGGGTGCCCCGGCTGCCGCAACGCCCACCACGACTGCCAGTCGAAGACGACGGCGACCGGCGCGGTGACGGTGGAGCCGACGACCTCGGCGATCCGCCGGTACTCGGCGCCCACCTGCTCGACCTCGCGGTACACCTTCGTGTCCGGGCCGGCGTGCGGCACCATCGCCGAGTGGTAGCGCTCCGCGCCCGCCCGCGACTGCCGCCACTGGAAGAACAGCGTGCCGTCCGCGCCGCGGGCCATGTGCGCGAACGAGTTGCGCCGCAGCTCGCCGGGCAGCTTGGCGACGTTGCGCGGCTGCCAGTTCACGGCCGACGTGGAGTGCTCCATCAGCAGCCAGGGCTTGCCGCCCGCGAGGCCGCGCACCAGGTCGGCGGAGAACGCGAGATCGATGTGCCGCTCGGGGTTCTCGCCGAACGTGTAGTGGTCGTTGGACACGAAGTCGACCTCGGCGGCCCACTTCCAGTAGTCCAGCTCGCCGAAGCTCGCGACCATGAAGTTGGTGGTCACCGGCACGTCCGGGGTGACCTCGCGCAGCACGTCCCGCTCGGCCGTGAACAGCGCCAGCAGGGCGTCGGACGAGAACCGGTCGAAGTCGAGCAGCTGGCCGGGGTTGGGGCCGGTCGGCGTCGCGCGCGGCGGGAGGACCTGGTCCCACTCGGTGTAGCGCTGGCTCCAGAACGCGGTGCCCCACGCCTCGTTCAGCACGTCGAGGCTGCCGTGGCGGGTCCGCAGCCACTCCCGGAACGCCACCGCGCACCGGTCGCAGTAGCAGCGGGGGACGTGGCAGCCGTACTCGTTGCCGACGTGCCACGCGGACAGGGCCGGGTGGTCGCGGTACCGCTCGGCGAGCGCGCGGGCGAGCGCGACGGCCTTCGTCCGGTAGACCGGCGAGCTGGGGCAGTAGGACTGGCGCGAGCCGTGCGTGAGCCGGACGCCCTCGGCGGTCTCCGGCAGCACCTCCGGGTATGCGGTGGTCAGCCACGGCGGCGGCGACGCGGTCGCGGTGGCCAGGTCGACCCGGATACCGCCCTCGTGCAGCCGGTCGAGGACGCGGTCGAGCCAGCCGAACTCGTAGCGGCCCTCCTCGACCTCCAACAGAGCCCACGAGAAGATGCCCACGCTGACGAGGTTGACCCCGGCGCGCCGCATGAGCGCGACGTCCTCGGCCCACACGTCCTCGGGCCACTGCTCGGGATTGTAGTCGGCGCCCCAGGCCAGGCCGCCCACGCCGTTGGGCCATGTCGTCATAGCCGCAAGCGTGACTCACAGTGAGGCCAAACGTCAACACACTCCAACAAAGTCGATCGTTTGCCTCTGTTCGGCGGTACAAGATCGAAAGGTTTCGATGCTACGTCAGGTCACCGCTATTCGGCCCGTAGCCACAGCGTTAACGGCTCGGTAACACCGCTTGACACGACCTGTGTTGCAGACCACATTGTGCGCAATCTTGTTTGACTCCGTGTTCGGTGTTCGGTTGATTCGGTCGAGTGTCACCCGTAGGAGCGACGATGACGAGGTTCTCCACCAGCCCCCACCCCCTGCTGGGCCGACGGGCCCTGCTGAAGGCGATCGTCGCGGGTGCGGGCATCGCGGCCGTCCCCGGTCTGGCCGCGTGCGGCTCCGGTGACGGCGGCGGCGCCACCGACGCGGTGACGTTCGGCAACAACGCGTCCGACCAGGTGCCGAAGGACGCGATCACGGCGGCGCTGAAGGCGTTCGAGGACGAGTCGAAGCTCAAGGTCACGATCAACACCAAGCAGCACGAGCAGTACCAGGAGCAGATCAACAACTACCTGCAGGGCAGGCCGGACGACGTGCTGGCCTGGTTCGCGGGCTACCGGATGCGGTTCTTCGCCGAGAAGGGCCTGACCGGCGACCTGAGCGAGGTGTGGTCGAAGGTCTCCGGCGGCTACGAGCCCGCGCTGAAGGAGGCGTCCACCGCCTCGGACGGCAAGCAGTACCTGATCCCGTTCACGCAGTACCCGTGGGGCATGTTCTACCGCAAGAGCGTGTGGCAGCAGCGCGGGTACGAGGTGCCCAGGACGTTGGACGAGATGGTCGCCCTGTCGGGTCGGATGCGGGCCGACGGCCTGGTGCCCATCGCGTTCGCGCAGAAGCAGGGCTGGCCCGGCATGGGCACGTTCGACCAGCTGAACTTCCGCATCAACGGCTACCAGTTCCACGTCGACCTGATGGCCGGCAAGGAGGACTGGCAGAGCCCGAAGGTGCGCGAGGTGTTCGACACCTGGAAGCGCCTGCTGCCGCTGCACCAGGAGAACGCGCTCGGCCGCGAGTGGCAGGAGGCCGCCCAGTCCCTCCAGCAGGGCAAGGCGGGCATGATGCTGCTCGGCTCGTTCATCGCCCAGCAGTTCAAGGGCGAGGAGGAGGACCTCGACTTCTTCCCGTACCCGGAGATCAACCCGGAGCACGGCCAGGACACGGTCGAGGCGCCGATCGACGGCTACATGATGGCGAAGAAGCCCGCCAACCCCGAGGGCGCGAAGAAGCTGCTGGAGTACCTGGCGGCGCCGTCCGCGCAGCTGCTCTACACCAAGGCGGACACGGGCGTCATCGCCACGTCGAACAAGGCCGACACGTCCGGCTACAACTCGCTGCAGAAGAAGGCCGCGCAGGTCATCAAGGAGGCCGCGCACATCACGCAGTTCCTCGACCGCGACACCGACCCGCGGTTCGCCAGCGACGCGGCCACCAACGGGCTGAACGCGTTCATCCAGAACCCCGACGACATCGACTCGATCCTCAAGGGCATGGCGGACCAGGCGAAGACGATCTTCACGGGGTGACGGCGTGACCGCGTTGCAGTCCCCTCCCGAACCCGCCGGGACGGCGGAGCCCTCCCCGTCGTCCCGGCGTTCCCGGCGCCGCGCCACCGCGCTCGCGCCCCGTGACAAGCTCGTCCTCGGCCTGATGCTCGGCATCCCGTCGCTGGTGCACCTCGCGCTCGTGTGGGTGCCCGCGCTGGGCTCGATCGCCCTGTCCTTCAGCTCGTGGGACGGCATCGGCGGGTTCGAGGACGTCGAGTGGGTCGGCTTCCAGAACTACGTCGACATCTTCACCCGGTACCCGCGGTTCTGGCCCGCGCTGCGGCACAACCTGATCTGGCTGCTGTTCCTGATCGTCGTGCCGACCGTGGCCGGGCTGCTGCTCGCCGTGCTGCTGGACCGGCAGCTCCGGTTCGGGCGGATCTACCAGAGCGCGCTGTACCTGCCGATGGTGCTGTCGCTGGCGCTGGTCGGGTTCATCTGGCAGCTGATCTACCAGCCCGAGCAGGGCCTGCTGAACAACGTGCTCGGCACGGCGTCGACGGACCCGGTGAACTGGCTCGGCGACCCGGACATCAACCTGTACGCGGTGCTGGTCGCCGCCGGCTGGCGGCACACCGGCTACATCATGCTGCTGTACCTGGCCGGGCTGAAGTCCGTCGACCCGGCGCTGAAGGAAGCGGCGGCGCTGGACGGCGCGAGCGCCGCGCAGACGTTCTTCCGGGTCACGTTCCCGGTGCTCAAGCCGGTGAACGTGGTGGTGCTCGTGGTCACCGTGATCGAGGCGCTGCGCGCGTTCGACATCGTCTACGTGATCAACAAGGGGCGCAACGGGCTGGAGCTGCTGTCCGTCCTGGTCACGGACAACATCATCGGCGAGTCGAGCCGGATCGGGTGGGGTTCCGCGCTGGCGGTCATCCTGCTGCTGATCTCGCTCGGGTTCATCATCACCTACCTGTTCCAGGTGTTCCGCGAGGAGGGACGGGCGTGACGCCGCGACCGCAGCAGGACCGGACGCGGCAGGACCGGCCGCACCGGAACCGACCGGACCGGAACCGACCGCGGCCCAAGGGGCCTGGCCACAACCCGGTGGCCCGCGCGGCCCTGCACGCGTTCCTCGTGCTGACGTGCCTGGCGACCCTGGCCCCGCTGCTGTGGGCGCTCTACGCGTCGCTGCGCACGTACGACGACACCGCGCGCAACGGCTACTTCTCGCTCGCCGAGAGCCTGACGTTCGACAACTTCACCAACGCGTGGACGCAGGCCGACCTGCCGCACTACTACCTGAACACGCTGGTCGTGACGCTGCCGGCGCTCGTGCTGGTGCTGCTGCTCAGCTCCATGGTGGCGTTCGGCCTGACCCGGTTCAGCTTCCGGTTCAACCTGGTCCTGCTGATGCTCTTCACCGCGGGCAACCTGTTGCCGCAGCAGGTGATCGTGACCCCGCTGTGGCGGCTGTACCTGCTCACGCCGGTGCCCGAGTGGCTGAGCGACAGCGGCGTCCTGCTCGACTCGCAGCTCGGCCTGGTGCTGATCCACGTGGCGTTCCAGTCCGGTTTCTGCGTGTTCGTCCTCAGCAACTACATGAAGACGATCCCGCACGAGCTGAGCGAGGCCGCGCGGGTCGACGGCGCCGGCGTGTTCCGCCAGTACTGGCAGGTGATCCTGCCGCTGTGCCGGCCCGCCCTGGCGGCGTTGGCGACGCTGGAGTTCACCTGGATCTACAACGACTTCCTCTGGGCGCTCGTGCTGATCCAGACCGGCGACAAGATGCCGATCACGTCCGCGCTGCAGAACCTCAAGGGCACGTTCTTCGTGGACAACAACCTGGTGGCCGCCGGTTCGCTGCTCGTGGCGCTGCCCACCCTGGTGGTGTTCTTCGTGCTGCAACGCCACTTCATCGGCGGCCTGACCCTCGGCTCCACCAAGGGCTGAGCCGCGCCCTGTCGAAGCGCCCCGGCACGCGTGCGCCGGGGCGCTCTTCGGCATTCAGGAGGACATCTGGTTCGCCGTCGCGGACGGCGTCGGCACCGGCGTGGGGCGTCCGGGGAGGCGGAGGGTGAACAGCGCGCCGCCCTCCGGGGCACGGCCCACGTACGCCATGCCGCCGTGCCGCTCGGCCACCTGCTTCACGATCGCCAGGCCCAGGCCCGAGCCGGGCAGCGTGCGCGCCTCGGAGGAGCGGTAGAAGCGCTCGAAGACGTGGGGCAGGTCGGCGTCGGCGATGCCGGGGCCGGAGTCCGCCACCTCGAC
Organism: Saccharothrix hoggarensis; assembly: GCF_042678885.1. GTDB lineage: Bacteria > Actinomycetota > Actinomycetes > Mycobacteriales > Pseudonocardiaceae > Actinosynnema > Actinosynnema hoggarensis. The sequence continues at coordinate 11,556 of NZ_JBHTLK010000127.1, read as the reverse complement.
CACGGCGCTGCCGTCGCCGAGCTGCCGCAGGGACAACCGGACCACGCCGCCGGTCGGGCTGAACTTCACCGCGTTGTCCAGCAGGTTCAGCACGGCGCGTTCCAACGCGCTGGAATCACCGAGCAACGACCACGGCTGCACCTCCACGACGAACTGCACGTCGCTCGCGCGCCGCTTCGCCCGGTCCAGCGCGCGCTCCACCACCTCGACCAGGTCGACCGGCTCGTGCACGACCTGCGGCGCGTCCTCGCGGGCCAGCTCGACCAGGTCGCCGATCAACGTGGTCAGCTCGTCCAGCTGAGCCCGGACGTCGGCGTTGATCTCCGCCTTGTCCTGGTCGGACAGCGTCGGCGAGTCCGGCTGCTCGGACGCCAGCAGCAGCTCCAGGTTCGTCCGCATCGACGTCAACGGCGTGCGCAGCTCGTGCCCCGCGTCGGCGACCAGCCGCCGCTGCCGCTCCTGCGACTCGGCGACCGCGCCCAGCATCGCGTTGAACCGCTGCGACAGCAGCGCCAGCTCGTCGTCGCCGGACACCGGGATGGGCCGCAGGTCACCGGTCATCGCGACCCGTTCGGTGGCCTCGGTCAACCGCTGCACGGGCCGCAGCCCGGTGCGCGCGACCGCCGTGCCCGCCGCGGCGGCGACCAGCACGCCCAGCCCGCTGATCACGAACAGCACCACGGACAGCTTGCCCAGCGTGGTGTTGAGCGGCTTGGTGGACTGCGCGATCACCATCGCCTGGCCGTCGCCGTAGGGCACGGAGATCACCCGGAAGTCGGTCCGGGTGTCGGTCCAGATGTTCTCCAGCGCCGTCCCGCGCGCCACGTCGAGGTCCGCGGGCTGGGTGGGCGGCGCGACCGTGCCCTTCGGGTAGAGGATGCGCCCGCTGACGTCCAGCACGCCGATCCGGATGTCCCCGGCGGCGAGGAACGCGCCGGGGATCTCGGTGACGTCGTTGTTGACCTTCGGCGCGTTGACCGCGGCGCCCGCGCGCTGCCGCAGGTTGTCGTCCATCTGCGAGTGCAGGTTCTGGCTCACCGTCATGTACGCGCCGAGCGAGACGACGGCGACCGCGCCGGCGACGCAGAACGCGGCGAGGAGGGTGACCCGGGCGCGCAGCGAGACGCGCTGGAACCGCCCGTTGGCGGCACCGATCACGGAGGTGTCTCCCGCAGCACGTAACCCACCCCGCGCACGGTGTGCAGCAGCCGGGGCTCGCCCTCGGCCTCGGTCTTGCGGCGCAGGTAGCCGACGTAGACCTCCAGCGCGTTGCCCGAGGTCGGGAAGTCGTAGCCCCAGACGTCCTCCAGGATGCGGCCGCGGGTCAGCACCTGCTTCGGGTGCGCCAGGAACAGCTCCAGGAGGGCGAACTCGGTACGGGTGAGGCTGATCGGGCGGTCGCCGCGCCGCACGTCGCGCGTGCCGGGGTCCAGTTCCAGGTCGGCGAACCGCAGCACCGCGCCCGCCGGCTCCGCGGCCTCCGAGGCGGCCCGCCGCAGCAGCGCGCGGAGCCGGGCCAGCAGCTCCTCCAGCGCGAACGGCTTGGGCAGGTAGTCGTCGGCGCCGGCGTCCAGCCCGGAGACCCGGTCGGACACGGCGTCACGGGCGGTGAGCACGAGGATCGGCAGGTCGTCGCCGGTGCTGCGCAGCCGGCGGCACACCTCCAACCCGTCGAGCCTGGGCATCATCACGTCCAGCACCATGGCGTCGGGGCGCTGGGAGACGACGGACTCGAGAGCCTGCCGGCCGTCGCCGGCCAGGTCGACCTGGTAGCCGTTGAACTGCAGTGAGCGACGAAGCGACTCACGCACGGCCCGGTCGTCGTCGACAACGAGGATGCGCATGGGGTTCAGTCTTGCTCCTGGTCCTGAGAGCCGCCTGAGAAGGGCGTGTGAGCTAGCCGTCAAGCCTGCGGGCCACCGGGGCGTTCCACCGCCGCCACATCGCCAGCAGGCGCAGTCCCACGATCAGGGCCGACGCGACCAGCGTCACCGGCACGGCCGGCAGCCCGAGGTGATCACCCAGGGCGACCACGACGGCGCCGACCAGGGCCGCGACGGCGTAGATCTCCCGGCGCAGCACGAGCGGGATCTCGCGCAGCAGCACGTCCCGCAGCGCGCCGCCGCCGATGCCCGTCGTCATCCCGACCAGGCACGCGGCGTACGGCGGCGCGCCCAGCGCGAGCGCGGTGGTCGTGCCCGCGGTGACGAACAGGCCGAGCCCGATGGCGTCGAGCAGCAGCACCGCCCGCCACAACTTCGCCACGGTCGGGTGAAACCAGAAGACCACCAGTCCGGTGACACCGGCGACGGCCAGGTACGGCCAGCTGACGAGCGCCGCGGGCGGGTGCACGCCGAGCAGCACGTCCCGGACGATCCCGCCGCCCAACGCGGTGGTCAGCGCCAAAACGATGACCCCGAACACGTCGAGCCGCGCGCGCACCGCGGCCACCGCCCCGGAGGCGGCGAACGCGGCGATACCGACCAGTTCCAGCGCGGCGAGCAGCACGGCCGGTCAGGTTAGAAGAAATCCGCCAGACGTGGGACGCCGGGTGCGCCGACCAGCCGATCGAGCAACGCCGCGTCACCGTCCAGCAGGCCGGCGCGGCGCAGCGCGTGGCTGTCCTGCATGCCGCTGAACCACGGCCCGAGGGCGCGCGCGTGCAGCCGCACGGCGCCGGAACCGCCGGGCTCGACGCGCACCCGCCCGTCCTCGACGACGACCCGCCGCCGTCCCGCGTGCCACGGCGCGTGCTCGTCCACGTCGTCGAGGTCGACGGCCGCCGGCCTCAGCCACCGCGCCGCGGGCCAGCCCCGCGCCGCCACCGCCGCCGGCAGGTCCACCACCCGCAGGAGCCACGCGGACGTGGTCACGGTGAACTCGACCGCCTGGTCCGTCAGCAGGCCGGTGACGGCGGGGTCGGTCACCCGGACCGCGGCCCGGTCCAGGACCCCGGACCAGCTGCCCAGCTCGCTCAGCAGCCCGAGCTGGGTCGTCACGTCCCGCCCGACCAGGTCGAACACCCGCAGCCGGTCGACGCCGCGCTCGGCGGCGAGGTACCCGCGCACGTCGCCGTCGTGGCCGGGCACCACCGACACCACGTCGAGCGCCAGCACGTCGGCCACGTCCACCGCGGGCGGGCTCCGGTCGAGCATCCCGTCGACCGTGGACGCCAGGTCGGCGTAGCAGGCGTGCAGGGCGGACAGGTCCCCGGCGACCGCCGGCCGGGCGTCGATCCGCGCCCCGGCGGGCACCCGGGCCAGCGGGAGGTCCAGCCACTCGTGGACGCCGGCCCGCTCCCACCCGCGCGACCGGTAGAGCGCGGGCACGGTCGCGTACAGCGCGGACAGCGCCTGGCCGCGTTCCCGCAGGTCCCGCAGCGACGCGTCGAGCAGCGCGCCCGCGAGCCCACGTCCCCGCGCGTGAGGTGCGACGGCCAGCCCGAGGCCGCCCATCGGCACCGTCGAGCCGCCGTAGAACTGGTGGAAGTCCTTGATCGTCAGCACGCCCGCGAGGCGTCCGTCCAGTTCGGCGGCCAGCCCGCGCCGGCCGGGCCGCAACGACGGGCCGCCGATGCTCCCGAAGGCGACCCGGCGCAGCCGGTCGGCGTCCTCGACGTCGTCCACGGTCAGCTCGCGGATCAGCACGCCGTCCTGCCTACCAGGTGAAGAAGCCCTGCCCGGTCTTCCGGCCCAGGTGACCTGCGGCCACCTTCTCGCGCAGCAGCGCGGGCGGCTCGAACCGGGGCCCCAGCTCGGCGGCCAGGTGCTCGGCGATGGCCAGCCGGACGTCCAGCCCGACCAGGTCCGTCAGCCGCAGCGGGCCCATCGGCCACCCGTAGCCGAGCTTCATGCCGGTGTCGATGTCCTCCGCGCTCGCCACGCCCTCCTCCAGCATGCGGATCGCCTCCATGCCGACGGCGACGCCGAGCCGCGAGGTGGCGAAACCGGGCGCGTCCCGCACCTCGATGACGGTCTTGCCCAGCTCCTCGGCCCAGCCCCGGACCTTGGCGACGACCTCGGCGGACACGCCGTCGTGGTGGACCAGCTCGACCAGCTGCTGGACCGGCACGGGGTTGAAGAAGTGCATGCCGAGCACGCGCTCGCCGGGCAGCCCCTCGGCCAGCACCGAGATCGACAGCGACGACGTGTTGGAGGCCAGCACCGCGTCGGGGCAAGCGTTTGCGGCCGACGCCAGCACCCGCCGCTTCAGCTCGACGTCCTCGGGCACGGCCTCCACGACCAGCGACGCGGCCCTGGCCACGTCGTCCAGCCGTTCCACCACGGTCAGGCGCTTCAGCAGCTCGTGCGGCACCGCGTCCAGCTTGCCGCGGTCGGCGGCCTTGGCCAGCGACGCCTCGACGGCCCGCCGGGCGGCCAGCGCCCGGTCCGCGCCCGCCTCGACCAGCACCACGTCGTGCCCGCCGGCGAGGAACAGGTGGGCGACGCCGGCGCCCATCGTGCCGCCGCCAATCACCACGGAGATCATCGGGCACCGACCTCGGTGACGACCTCGGCGGCGAACATCGCGACCAGCTCCAGCCCGCCGATCTCGGTCAGGTTGGCGCCGGCGGCCTGCCACTCGGGCGACTGGAAGGCGGCCTTCATGGCCTCCGCGGACTCGAAGTGCATCTCGGCCACGAGGTGCGGCTCGTGCTCGCCGAGGAAACCGGGCACGAAGACCCGCGACACCTTCGCCACCTCGGCCCGCAGGAGGCCCGGCGTCCGCTCGACCAACGGCAGGTGCGAGGTGAAGTACGCCTCGTCGAACGCCTCGACGTCGGCCGGCTTCCGGTACAGCGCGATGTACTTGACCATGTGACACCTTCCGTCCGGTTTCGCCAGGGAATGTAACACCGGCACCATGGACGGGTGCGGATCATCCTGCTGCGTCACGGACAGAGCCTGGGCAACGTCGACGAGCTGGCGTACTGCCGGATTCCCGACCACGCCCTCCCCCTGACGGAGGTGGGCGAGCAGCAGGCCCGCGCCGCCGGCCCGCGGATCAAGGAGCTGCTGAACGGCGACCCGGCGGCGGTCTACGTGAGCCCGTACGTGCGCACCAGGGCGACCCTGCGCAACCTCGACCTCGGCGACCAGGCCGAGCGCACGGTCGCCGAGCCGAGGTTGCGTGAGCAGGACTGGGGCAACCTCCAGGACCCCGTCCAGCAGCAGGTGCTGAAGCACCAGCGGCACGCGTTCGGCCACTTCTTCTTCCGGTTGCCCAACGGCGAGTCCGGCGCGGACGTGGACGACCGCCTGGCCGCGTTCCTGACCGACCTCGAAACCCGCATGGCGGACCCGACACACCCCGGCACGGCGCTGGTCGTGTCGCACGGCCTCACGATCCGCCTGCTCTGCCGCCGCCTGTTCGGGTGGAGCATCGAGCTGTTCGAGTCCCTGTCGAACCTGGAGACGTGCGAGGACCGCGTCCTCACCCACGACGGCCGGACGTGGCGCCTGGACCGGCCGTTCGACCAGTGGCGAACCTCGCCGGACGGCGAGACCCAGGGTCCGCTCGCCTAGGCCGGGACCACGTCCGCGACGACGCACACCACGTTGTCCGGACGGTGTGCCTTCACCCCGGGTGAAGGTCAACCACCAGTGGTCTCACAGCTCCTCCATCTCGTGCCACTCCGAGAACGGGTCCACGAACTCCAGCTCGTCGCGCAGCGCCAGCTCCTCGTCCGTCACCAACGCGTCCCGCAGGGCGGCGAGCACGGCCTCGCCGGTGTCCCGCAGGCACACCGCGACGACCTCCTGGGCGCGGTCGCCGAAGTCGGGGTCCCAGTCCAGCGAGGCGAACGCGCACCGCTCGGGGTCCACAGTGGACCAGTCGTCCAGCTCGGCCAGCCACGTGCCGACCGCGCCGACGCCGAGCCCGCCGCCCGCCGACTCCAGCCACATCACCCGCGACGGCTGGCTGATCACCCACACCCGCCCGCGCGCCCGCACCACCCCGTCCAGCAGCACGTCGAGCGCGTCGTGCAGGCGCATCGGGTGGAACGGCCGCCGTGCCGCGAACCGCACCACCGACACACCCGCCGCGGGCTCGACCGGCACGCCGCGCGACAACGGCCCGAACGCCGGGGTGAACCGCCGCCCGACCGGCACGGACGTCAACGCCGACGCGTCCAGCGACGACAGCTCGAACCGGGGCGTGCCGGGCGCGACGCGGTCGAGCACGGCCGTGAGCACGTCGTCACCGCCGGGTCCGGTGAGCACGAGCGCGTCGGCGAACTCGGCGTGGCCGATGACGACCTGGGCCACGGTGCGCTCGTCGGACGGCAGCCCGATGCCGCGCTCGCCCAGCGTCGCGTCACCGGTCGCGTCGGCCAGCCAGGTGGCCCGGTCGACGACGCCGATCACGGTCTCGACCCGCACCGGCTGGTCGGCGAGCGCCAGGCACACCGCCTCCGGCTCCAGCGCCGGGTCGAGGTCGAGCACCACCCGCCCGCCCAGGGACGCGAGGAGCGGCAGCATGTCCTCCCGGAGCGTGCACGAGACGCAGCCGTGCTCCAGCACGAGCTCGGTGAGCACGCCGTCGACCCAGCGCCGCACCAGCCCGGACGACAGCGCCGACAGGTCGTGCCGCACGAGCACGGACCCCGGCGAGGCGCGCCACACCTCCTCGGCGACGCCGTGCCCGCCCATCCCGGCCACCACCACGACAACGGTTTCCACGTCGGCCACTCTAAACGACAACGATTGTCATTCCAACCGCCGGAGCGCGGTCCCGCGTCACACCGGTCGGGAACCCGCGGGAGCCGCCGCCCTGCCCCTGGCCAGGCCGCTGAACGACGCCGTGCTCGCCACCGCCAGCACCGCCAGCGCGGGCCAGTCCAGCACCAGGCGGCCCGCGTCGCCGACGACGAAGCTCGCGTACAGGCCCCAGCACTGGACGGCGGTCAGCACCGCCCCCGGCACCGTCGTCCACCACGAGACGACCGCCACGACCACCACCAGCAGGAGCAGGGCGAACACCGGCCACTTCGCGGCGAGTGCGGTCACCCCGACGCCGCCCGCGAAGCCGAGCGCGGACCCGTGCACAGTTCCGACCATGACCGGCCATTCAACGCCGGACGACGACGTGCTCACCGGACCCGCGGGGCCGTTTCACCTGATCGTGTGGCGCGATCAGCTCGCGGACGGCCGGGTGAACGGCCACCGGCCACCCGCCGGATTCGGGCACACTGGCGATCATGCGAGTCTGGATACCGGCCGTGGCCGCCCTGGCCGTCGTGACGACGGCCGTGGTCGGGCTGAACGCGCACGACGAGTCGCCGTCCGGCCTCGCGCCCGGCACGGTGCCGGACATCTGGCCCACCCCCCAGCAGCTCGAACGGCTCGGCGACGACGCGGCGCTGTCCGGCGACGCGCTGGTGTTCGCCGACGACTCGGCGGACCGGCCGACCGTGGACCTGGTGCGGCAGTCGCTGTTCGACGGCGGCGCGACCGAGGTCGAGGTCGTCCCGCCGGACTCCGACCGCGAGGCGTCCATCGTGGTGCGGCTGCGGCGCGACCCGGCGCCGCCCGCCGAGGGCTACGAGATCGCCGTGCGCCCCGGCGAGGTGCTGATCACGAGCTCGGACGCGGCGGGCGGGTACCACGCCGCGCAGACGTTCTGGCAGCTGGTGCAGCCCGGCTCGATCCCCGGCGTGCGGATCGTCGACCGGCCCTCGCTGCCCGTGCGGGGCATCGTCGAGGGGTTCTACGGCCTGCCGTGGACCTACCAGGAGCAGCGCGAGATGATCGACTTCTCCGGCAAGGTGAAGTTCAACGAGTACATCTACGCGCCCAAGGACGACCCCTACCACCGTGACCGCTGGCGTGACCTCTACCCGGACCAGCGGGCGGACGAGCTGGGCGAGCTGGCGCGGGAGGCCGCGCAGCGGCACATCCGGTTCACCTACGCGCTCGCGCCGGGGCTGTCGGTCTGCTACTCCGACCAGGGCGACCGGGACGCGATCGCGGACAAGTTCCGGCAGCTGCACGACGTCGGCGTCCGGTCGTTCTCCCTGCCGCTGGACGACATCGACTACACCCGGTGGAACTGCCCGTCCGACGCGGAGCGCTACGGCGAGGCGGGTCCCGCGGCCGCCGCGGCGGCGCAGGTCGACCTGCTGAACTACGTGCAGCGCGAAGTGCTCCCCGGCCTCGACGGCGTCGGGCCGCTGCAGACCGTCCCGGTCGAGTACTACGACGTCGCGGACAGCCCGTACAAGAAGACGATCCGCGAAGGGCTGGACGAGCGGGTCGTGATGATGTGGACGGGCGCCGGCGTGACGCCGCCCGCGATCACCGTCCCGGAGGCGGAAGCCGCCGCCGCCGTGTGGGGCCGCAAGCCGCTGGTCTGGGACAACTACCCCGTCAACGACTACACGGAGTCCGCGGGCCGGCTGCTGCTCGGCGCCTACGCGAAGCGCGAGCCGGGGATGGGCCCGCACCTCACCGGCATCACCGGCAACCCGATGAACCAGGCGCACGCGAGCCAGGTCGCGCTGTTCGGCGTCGCCGACTTCACCTGGAACGACGCCGCGTACGACCCGGCCCGCAACCGGCACCGGATGGCCCTCTACATGGGCGACAACGACCAGGCGACCGCCGAGGCGCTGGAGACGTTCTTCGACCTCAACAACCTCGCCCCGATCACCGGGGAGCCGGAGATCTGGCTGCCCCAGGCGCCGGCGCTCGCCGCCGAGCTGGCTCGGTTCCGCACGACGTGGGACAGCGGCGACCGGACCGGCGCGGTGGCCGGGCTGCGGCCGTACGCCCAGCGCATCGCGGACGCCCCGGCGCTCATCCGGGACGGCGGGACCAGGGACGGCTTCGTCTCCGACGCGGACGTCTGGCTCCACGCGACCGAGCTGTGGGGCCGCGCGTTCCTCGCCACCCTCGACGGGCTGGACGGCCGGCCCGAGGGGTTCGACGAGTCGGCGGCGCTGGCGGCGGAGGCGTCCGCGCTCCAGTCGCCGCCGGGCAAGAACAACGTGCAGGGCCCCGTCAAGATCGGGGACGGGGTGCTCGACGTGTTCCTGGCCTCCGCGCCGGACCTCGTGTGACGCCCGCGGCGCCGTCCCGTGAGGACGGCGCCGCCCCGTCCCGTTGAGACGGACGCCACGCCTCCGACGGCCGGATCGCCGGATCGCGTGAGGCACCATCGTCCGAATGAGCTTCTACGACGTCGTGCACCGCCGGCGGGACACCAGGGGCGAGTTCACCGGCGCCCCGATCCCGTCGGACGTGCTGCGCCGGGTGCTCACCGCCGCGCACGCCGCGCCCAGCGTGGGCCTGTCCCAGCCGTGGGACTTCATCGTCGTGCGCGACGAGCACACCCGCCGCGCCTTCCGCGACCACGTCAACGCCGAGCGCAGCGTGTTCGCGGCCGAGCTCGACCCGCGCCAGGCCGAGCTGTTCGCCAAGATCAAGGTCGAGGGCATCCTGGAGTCGACGGTCGGCGTGGTCGTCACCTACGACCCCGACCGCGGCTCGCCCGCCGTGCTGGGCCGGCACGCCATCGCCGACGCGGGCCTGTACTCGGTGTGCCTGGCCATCCAGAACCTGTGGCTGGCGGCGACCGCCGAGGGCCTCGGCGTCGGCTGGGTGAGCTTCTACCGCGAGGACGTGCTGCGCCGGCTGCTGGACGTCCCGCAGCCGCTGCGGCCCGTCGCGTGGCTGTGCGTGGGACCGGTCGACCGGCTGCCGGAGACGCCCGACCTGGAGCGGCACGGCTGGCGGAACCGGATGCCGCTCGACGACGTGCTGCACGAGGAGCGGTACACCCGGCGTTCCGGCCGGTAGCCTGTGGTAGCCGTGCCGGCGGCGAGCGGACCCGCGTACCGCATCGCCGAGTCGGAATGGAGTGTCAGCACGAGTGGAGCAGCGAGAGCCGCTGGTAGCGGGGCAGGTGCCGCAACTCGACCTTGAGGTCAAGGCGTTGCTGAACGCTGGCCGCCTGCCGGAGGCCAACTCCCTGTTCGACCAGGTGGTGAGCCGGGTCCCGCCCGGCGCCGACCGCTGGCAGCGGTCCGCGGTGCTGGTCAACCGGGCGAAGCTGGCGTGGCGGCTCGGCCGCATCCCGCTCGCGCTGGAGCTGGCCGCGGAGGGCTGGACCGACCTCGACGGCGAGCACAGCGACAACGCCGCCGCCGCGCAGGCCATGCACGCGCTGGCCTACCTGCTGGAGGGCATCGGCAACCGCCGTGCGGCCGTCGACATGCTGCGGCTGTCCGTCCAGGTCGCGCGCAAGGCGGCGGAGACGTCGGAGGACGGCGTCGAGGTGCTGGCCCACTGCCTCCAAGGGCTCGGCGGCACGTTGAACTTCCGCGCGATCTCGTCGCCGCCGGACCGGGCGCCCGCGATCTTCGAGGAGGCGCGCGGCTACCTCAAAGAGGGCTTGGAGCTGGTCGAGGACGAGCAGATGCGGCGCGCGCTGCTCGCCGCGTACAGCAGGTCGCTGGCGGGCGTCGGCGAGCTGGAGCAGGCCGAGGAGAACGCCCGCGAGACGTTGCGGCAGGCGGAGGACGCGGGCGACAAGTGGGCGATGGCGGTGTCCGGCTGGGTGCTCGCGGTGGTCCGGCGCGAGCAGGACCGGCTGGTGGAGGCCCGCACGCTGGCGAGCCGGGCGGTCGCGGCGGCGGAGGCCATCAACGACCCGTCGTTGCTGCTCCGGTTCTCGCTCGACCTGGCCGACATCTGCGCCCGGATGGACGACCACGTCGGCGAGGCGACCGCGTTGCGGTGCTCGGTGGCCGCGGGCAAGACGGCGACCGAGACGCTCCAGGAGGGCCTGGCGCAGGCGTTGGAGCAGCGCCGCGTCGCCGTGCAGGCGCAACGGCTGGCCGTCGCGGCGCAGGAGGCCGCGGCGCGCGACCCGCTGACGGGCCTCGCGAACCGCCTCGGCCTGGAACGCGCGGCCGCCGGCCTGCTGGAGAGCACGGCCGCGCGGGGCCGGGTGCCGTGGCTGGTGCTGGTCGACGTGGACCGCTTCAAGGGCGTGAACGACGACGCCGGCCACGCCGCGGGCGACGCGACGCTGCGGGAGATCGCGCAGCTGCTCCGCCGCGAGTGCCGGTCCGCCGACCTCGTCGCCCGGTGGGCGGGTGACGAGTTCGTGGTCCTGCTCGGCGACCCGGGCGCCAACTCGATGGAGGTCGGCCCGACGGTCGCGGAACGCATCCGGGCGGCGGTGGACCACCACGACTGGACGATGGTCCTCGGCACCACGCGGCGGCCGACGGTGAGCATCGGCGTGGCGGCGGGCCCGGCCAAACTGGACCAGCTCTTCGCCGCCGCGGACATGGCGCTCTACCGAGCGAAGCGCCACGGCCGCAACCGCGTAGAGGTGGAGCCACACGCCGAGGTCCCAGAACCAGTCCCCGGCACCTGACCCGTCCCGGCACGCACCGCGAGGTCGCGTCGGTCGTCCGCGCCTGACCCCGCGGCGATCACGCTTTTCGATCGTCGCGGGGTCAGGCGCGGACGGCCGACTTCCCGGCGACCGAGCCGCGACGCCGAAGGCGGCGCAATCCAACAGAGCCGCGACGCCGAAGGCGGC
>NZ_JBHTLK010000126.1:0-19862 GCF_042678885.1 Saccharothrix hoggarensis | reverse complement strand
GGCTCCCGGTCCGGCACGCGCTCCGGCGTTCGAGTCCGCGCCGGCCCAGGCGGCCGAGGCCGCGCCCACGTCGCCCCCCGAGTCGTCGCCGCTGACCTCGGCGCTGTCCCCCGAGCCATCGCCGGACCAGCCCCTCGCCTCGCCGTCAGGCCGGCCCTACTTCCCGCCGCCCGCCGCGCCGCCGTCCCCGTGGTCGCAGGAGCAGCCGGTCGCCTCGCCGACCGCCTGGCCGCAGGACCAGTTCGCGCAGCCCTCCGGCTGGGCGCAAGAGCAGCACACCGCCGCGCAGACCGGGTGGTCGCAGGAGCAGCACCCCGTCCCGCCGTCCGGGTGGCCGCACCAAGACGGTCCCACCGCACCGACTTCCTGGGCGCCGCCACCCCCGGTCCCGCGGACGCCACCGCCGCCCCGCGACCCGCTCGCCGTCGCGCTCGCCAACGCGTCGCTCCTCAGCGCCGGTTACGTCATGCTGGGCCGCAAGTGGATCGCCGCCGCCACCGGCCTGGTCACCCTCGCCCTGCTCGTCGTCCTCACCTCGACCGCGCGGTCGGTGTGGATGGAGATCGGGGTGCTCGCGTGGTGGGTCGCCATGATCGCCCACGGCTGGTACCTGGCCCGCGCACGGCGGCAAGACGTCACCGGCGCGAAGAAGCAGCGGCTGATCGCGGTGGCCGTGACGGTTCCGGTGCTCCTGGCCTTCGGCCTCCTGCGCTGGGACGCGGCGCGGATCGAGAGCGACACGACCGCCGCCCGCGAGGCCGGCGACTGCGCGCGGGCGCTGTCCGCCCTCGACCGGCTGTGGGCCGGTCACGAGCTCGCCAACGCCCCGCTCGCGGCGCGCGGGGACAACACGGTCGAGGCGTGCGACCGGCTGCGCCAGGCCGGCGAACGGCTCGACACCGCGCTGGGCGGCGACACGGCCGCGCTGGAGGCCGGCTTCACGGGCCTCTCGTCCGTCCTCGCCGACCTGCCCGGCCACGAGAAGATGGTCGACACGTCGCTCAACGGCTTCCTCGACCGCCTCCCGATCAGCACCGCCTGCGACACCCGCGAGATCACCGACTGGCTGCGCGACCGCGAGGCGAGCGGCAACGGGCTGGACCGCGCCGCCGACGTCGTGCCGCGCCTGGCCCCGGCGGCGATCGTGCAGTGCGCCGACGACCACATGGAGGACGACGCCTGGGAGCAGGCACGCGCCGGCTACCAGCAGCTCCTCGACGAGTACCCCGGCCACGAACTCGCCGCCAGGGCCGAGGAGGGCGTCCGGAAGGCCACCCTGGCGATCGAGCTCGCCAACGTGCGCCGCCTGCTGACCGCGCCGCACGGCACCGTCCAGCCGCCGTACTGCAAGACCGCGGCCCCGTACAGCGGCGCTCCCGCCTACCGCGCCCAGAGCCCGAACCGCGCGATGGTCTTCGGCAACCCCACGTACTCCGGCAAGCTGCCCGCCGAGTGGCTGGCGCCCGACGCCGCCGAGGCCGTGCTGGTGATCTGCGCCGGCGAGACCGAGTTCGGCGCGCCCGTCCAGACGTGCCCGTACGAGGCCGACGTGGCCATCGGCGGCCGCAAGGACGTGACGTTCCACAAGATCGCGATCCCGGTCCGGGTCTTCGAGCTGCGGACCGGCCAGTTGGTGGCCGACACGCGGGTCGAGATCGGCGGCGCCAGCTGCCCCGCGATCCTGTCGTACACCAGCCACGCGTCACTGGACCTCGGTCCCCCGTCCCAGGTCTACGTGACCGCCTCGGACGCCGACGTGCACGCCGGGTTCAACGGGCTGATCAACCCCTGACCCGCACCGCGCGCGGGGATTCAAGGCCAACCCCTCATGGCCTTGAACCCCCGTCGAGCGCGGACGTGCCCGCTGCCTCGGCGACCGGGCGGTCGACAGGTGGAAGACCGTGTCGTCAGCCCGGCCGTCGCGTGCGGTGGCGTCCCCCCGACTCGGCCCGGTCCCCCGCGGCCGACCTTCCCCTGACGCCACCGCGGTGAGCATCCAGCGGTCCGGTCCAGCGGTGGTCCAAGCGCGGTCCACGCGGCCGCGGACGCCGCCGGACTCACCCCTCGGACGCGGCCAGCAGTCGACGGCCGAGCAGCCGCGCGGCTTCTCGCAGCTCGGCGCAGCGCACGATCCGGTACGCCGCCGGGATCACGGCGAGCTGCTCGGCGTACCAGGTCGGGTTGCTCGTGCTGCCGACCAGGCGGCACGTCCCGTCGTCGAGCGGTGTGAGCCGGCCGAGGGTCGGCGGCAGGCAGCGCGCCAAGGCGTCGGCGGGCGCGTCCACGACGACCTCGACGTCGTACTCCCACCCGGTGGCGAGGTGGTCCTCCAGCACGGCGACCGGGTCCAGGCCGGCGGGCGGGGTGAACGTGTCGCCGAGGACTTCCACCGACCCGACCCGGTCGATCCGGTACGCGCGCACGGCGTCCTTGGCCACGGACCGGCACAGCAGGTACCACCGGCCGTGCCGGACGACGACCGCCCACGGGTCGGCTTCGGCGGTCCACTCCGACCCGGCCTCGGAGCGGTAGCCGAACCGCACCCGCCGGCGGTTCGAGCAGGCGTGCACGAGGGTCGTCGTGGTGGCGGGGTCGGGTCGGGCGGCGGCACGGTCCGGTGCGGGCGCGGTGGCGCGGCGGATGGCCTCCGCCTGCGCGGCCACCGCCTCGGGCAAGGCGCGGGTGATCTTGCCGAGCGCGCTGCCGACCGGGTCGGTGGGGTCGCCGGCGTCGTGGTGGCCGTCCAGCACGGCCATGACGAGGCCCAGGGCCTCGGCGGCGCTGAACACGAGCGGCGGGAGCCGGACGCCGCGGCCGACGCGGTAGCCGCCGTGCGGACCGCGGGCGGACTCGACGGGGATGCCCGCCTCGCGCAGCACACCGACGTACCGCCGGGCGGCCCGTTCCGTGACGCCGAGCTTGTCGGCGAGCCGGTCGGCGGTGATGCCGGGGTTGGCCTGGAGCAGTTCGAGGGCGAGCAGCGCCCGTGCGGTGGGGCTCGGGTGCGGTGTCACGGCATTCCCCGAATTCCGGAAGCAGAACGTCCGGAATGGACGTTACCGTCCGAGCCATGACCGACGACGAGACCGGCAGCCGGTGCCACCGCCGCGGGACCAGGCAGACGACCACGCCGACGTCCACACCGCCCCGGCCGCGGTGGCGGCCGTGAAGACGCCGATCCGCCCCGAGCAGGTGACCGTGACGCCCGCCAACCGGGCGACCTGGGACGACGTCACCGCCGTGTTCGGCGCCGCCGACTACCCGAGCCGGTGCCTGTGCCAGCGGTTCAAGGTCGCCGGCTGGATCTGGCGCGACAGCACGCAGGAGCAGCGGACCGCGATGCTGCGCGAGCAGACGGCCTGCGGCGACCCGGACGCCGCCACCAGCGGGCTCGTGGCCTACGTCGACGGCGAGCCGGCGGGCTGGGTCGCGGTCGAACCCCGGCCCGCCTACCCGAAGCTGCGCGGCTCACCCGTCCCGTGGCGGGGTCGGGACGAGGACCGCGACGACGACCTCGTGTGGGCGGTGACGTGCTTCGCGGTCCGCAAGGGCTACCGGGGTCGCGGTCTCACGTACTTCCTCGCCCAGGCCGCGGCCGACTTCGCCCGCGAGCGCGGCGCCGGCGCGGTCGAGGCGTACGCGATGATCACCCAGCCGGGCAAGGAGATCACGTGGGGCGAGCTGCACGTCGGCGCCCGCCAGGTCTTCGAGGAGGCCGGGTTCACCCAGGTCAGCCACCCGACGCCGCGGCGGGTCGTGATGCGGCTCGACTTCGGCGGCGACGCGACGGCCGCACCGCCGGGGTGATCACCTCCCGGACGGGGCCGAACGCCGTGCTGCGAAGCTCGTCCCGTCTCCGGCGAAGGGAATGACGTGACACCGCAGCGACCAGCCGTCAGCCGCCGCGCGTTCCTGGGGGCCGCGGTCCTCACGGTGGCCGGGTGCGCCGAGGCCGAGGCGCCTGCGCCGACCGCTTCGACGCCCACGGCTCCGGCGTCGACCAGCGCGTCGACCACGACTCCGCCGCCGCCCGCTCCGGACGCCCGCCTGGCGGAGCTGGAACGCGAGTTCGACGCCCGGCTGGGCGTGTACGCGCTGGACACCGGCACCGGGGCCACCGTCGAGCACCGGGCGGACGAGCGGTTCGCGTTCTGCTCGACGTTCAAGGGGCTGGCGGCGGCTGCGGTCCTGCACCGCGACCCGCTGTCGCACCTCGACCGGGTCGTCACCTACACCGAGGACGACCTGATGCCCAGTTCCGTCGTCACCCGCGAGCACGTGGCGACCGGGATGACGATGCGGCGGGTGTGCGACGCGGCCGTCCGGCACAGCGACGGCACCGCCGGCAACCTGCTGCTCCGCGACCTCGGCGGACCGGCCGGGCTGACCGCGTACGCGCGCGCCCTCGGCGACACCGTCACCCGGATGGACCGGTTCGAGCCGCACATCACCGGAGCCGTCCCCGGCGACCTCCGCGACACGACGTCACCGCGCGCGATCGGGACCGATTACCGAAAGATCGTGCTCGATGACGCCCTGTCACCGGACAAACGGGCGTTCCTCCGCGACCTGCTGGAGCGCAACGCCACCCGCGCCGGCGCTTTGCGCGTCCGGGCCGGCGTGCCGCGGGGCTGGGCGGTGGCCGACAAGACCGGGACGGGCGACTACGGCACGGCCAACGACATCGCCGTCGTGTGGCCGCCGGCTTCCGCGCCGCTCGTGATCGCGATCATGTCCAGCAAGGCCTCGCCGGACGCCGAGCCCGACCAGGCGCTCCTCGCCGAAGCCGCCGCGCACGTCGTCGCCACCCTCACGTGAGCACCCTCATGTGAGCACGGTCACCGGACCGACCCGCAGCACCCCGTCGTCCAGGGGGACGCACCGCATCCCGCCGCGACCACGCAGCGCCCGGAACGCCCCCGGCGCGATGACGGCGTTCATCCACGCGCACGGGTTCGCCGGCCGGTGCGCCTCGAACCGCACCGGGCCGTCGCCCGAGTCGAGGCTGATCACGTCGTGCCGGGCGAGCCTGTCCACGTCGAACCCGCGCAGCACGACGTTCCGCCGCACGACCAGCGGGCTCGGCACGGCGTCCAGCCCGAGCGCGGCGGCGACGTCCTCCAGCGCTTCGACGGCGAAGAGGGTGACGGCCGCGCGCCGGTGGGCGGCGTGGTTGAAGTAGCGGTCGCCCACCAGGCCGAGGCCGGCCCGGACCACGACCCGGTCGCGGGAGACCGGCTCCGGGTCGGGCCGCGGGCCGTCGGCCGGCCGTCCCTCGTAGGCGTGCACGGGCGACACGTGCAGCGCCACGACGTCCGCCGTCGCGGTCACCGCTCGCCGAGCTGCCATTCGGGCCGGACGTAGTGGCAGGTGTACCCGTTCGGGTAACGCTCCAGGTAGTCCTGGTGCTCCGGCTCGGCCTCCCAGAAGTCACCCGCCTGGGTGACCTCGGTGACGACCTTGCCCGGCCACCTGCCGGACGCGTCCACGTCGGCGATGGTCGCCTCCGCCACCCGCTTCTGCTCGTCGGTCTCGTAGAAGATCGCCGAGCGGTAGCTGGCGCCGATGTCGTTGCCCTGGCGGTCGCGGGTCGTCGGGTCGTGGATCTGGAAGAAGAACTCCAGGACCTGCCGGTAGGTCAGCTGCGCCGGGTCGAAGACGATCTCGATCGCCTCCGCGTGGGTGCCGTGGTTGCGGTAGGTGGCGTTCGGGACGTCGCCGCCCGTGTAGCCGACCCGGGTCGAGACGACGCCGGGGTGGCGGCGGAAGAGGTCCTGCATGCCCCAGAAGCACCCACCCGCGAGAACAGCCTTCTCGGTCACCGTTGCCATGTGGTCGCTCCGCTCCTCGGTCTGATCGGGTGCCTGTTCATCCGAACGTTCCCGCTCGCCCACATCATCCCCGCACGGCGACGACCCGCGACCGGCCGGGGATTCTCGGTGGCCGGTGCCACACTCCGCGGCACGGGCAAGATGACGGTCCGCTGGATGGTCGACCTGCTCGTGGGGCTCGACTGGTTCCGGCGGAGGAGGCGGCGGCGGTCCAGGCCGGCGTCGCCGGGTGGCGCGAGGAGCACTTCCACGGCGCCGCCGTCCGCTGACCGAGCTGTGCCGCGTCGGCGTCGTGAAGCCGCCGCACCCCGTGGCCGGCACAGGGCTGATCAAGCCCCAGACGGTCAGGGGGTCAGAACGTGGCGATCGGGTTGACCGGGCTGCCGGACGTGCCGGCGAAGCGGACCGGCGCGACCGCGAGCTGGAAGTCCCACTGGCCCAGCTCGGCCGCCGTCGCCGCGCACGCCTCCAGGTCGCAGTTGTCGAGCAGCCACAGCCCCATCGCGACGAGGCCCACGGCGTGGACCGGCATCAGCACGTCGTCGTACCCCGACGGCTGGACGTCCTGGGGCGTGTCGGCGCCGATCAGCGCGACCTCCCGTTCGCGCAGCCACGGCAGGCAGGACGCGTGCCAGCCGGCCTGCGTGAACCCGCCGGTGTCGCCGACCTCGTGCCGGGCGCGGCCGCGGCCGGTCCGCAGGAGCACCGCGTCACCGGGCCGCACCCGCACGCCCTGGCGACGCTCGGCCTCCTCCAGGTCGTCGGGGAACACGCCCTGCCCCGGCTCCAACCACCGCACGTCGCGGACCCTCGCGACGTCCAGCAGGACACCCCGCGTGACGATCCCGTCCGCCGCCGCCGTGACGGCCGCCCACGCCGATCCCGTCGCCGGGTCGACCAACGAGTGCGACCGCCCGTTGTACATCGTGCCGTCCCAGAAGAGGTGGCACGGCGAGTCGACGTGGGTGACGGTGTTGCCGTGGAACGTGATGCCGAGCCGTTCGGACGAGAAACCCCAGCGGCGGTCGGCGTGGAACCCGGCCACCGGCATGTTCTCGGCGCCCGGCATGTCGGCGGCGCACGGGCACGTCGTCGTCGACCGCTCCATGTCGTCCGGCACGGCGACCTCCCACGCGCACGACACGCTCCGGCCGTGGCGCACGGCCCGTGCCGCCGCCAGCCGGACGTCGTCGGTGATGTGGTTCAGCGTGCCGCGCTCGTCGTCGTCGCCCCACCGTCCCCAGTTGGACAGCGTGTCGAAGTACCCGAGCACGTCGTCCTGCGTGGGCATCGGTCGCCCTGCCGTCATCCCGGCATCGTCTCCTCCGGTCACGCGGTTCGCGGCGCGAGGCCGAACCGGCCCGACCCTGGATCGGCGGGCAGCGGCTCGCCACCCGTCCAGAGTTGACCACACGGCGGTGAGGTCCCGCCGACCCCCGCCGGCTCCACGACGTCGACGGCTCAGGCGGGCTGCGGCCAAGAGAGGAAGGCGGAGAACTCGGCCCCCTGCTCCGGCGTCAGGAACTCCTTGTACACCACCATCGTCTGCATCTTGCCGAACATCAGGTACCACGCGTCCGGCTGCTCCACGATCCGTTCGAGCGCCGGCCACCCGAACCGGGTGGTGAACGCCGCGCCGCGCATCTCCACGCCCGCGTCGTCCAGCGTCATCTGGTAGCCCGGCCGCATGACCGCCCCCTGCGTCCGCACGACCTGCCGCACCGCGACCGGTTCCATCACCAGGGCGACGCACGCGGCGGCGATGGTCGCGCCCAGCAGCGTGGGCGAGCCGAGGTCCGTGAGCAGCATGACGGCGGCCCCGGACAGCGCCACGACCAGCGTGGCGACCCGGAGGCGGGTCATCGAGGAGCGCAGCACGAACCTGGCCGAGCGCCGCAGGCGCTGCTCGTCGTACGGGACCCACATCGAGATCTGCACCCGTGGATGCTAGTCGGCTCACGGCTTCCAGGTGATCGGCGACTTGTCGTAGCCGTCGCCCTTGTCGTAGGTCGCGCCCGAGATGCCGGCGCCCTCGCGGGTGCCCTGCAGCACGCACGTCTCGTACTTCGCCCCGGCGGTGGTGAAGTCCTTCTTCGCCGTCTCCGACTCGCACTGGGCCGTGTCGCCGCTGATGATCACACCGGTCGACCGGCCGTCCGCGCCCATCAGCCGCAGGCTCAGCGAGCTGTACGACAGGTCGGTGCCGCCGACGTTCTCCACGGAGACCCGGATGTAGTACGGCGTGATGCCCTTGGCCTTCTCGCCGAACGCGGCCAGGTCGGCGTTGTCGCCCTTGTCGATCGCCGTGACGACGATCGCGATCGTGCCTGCCTTGTCCGTGCCGTACTTGAACGGCACCACGGCCCGATCGCCGATCTTCAACACCGTGCCGGGAGGTGTGGCGTCCGCGTCCCCGGAGGACTGCTTCGCGCTGGTCGTCGGAGCGCTCGACGCGGTGGACGTCTCGTCCGCCGAGGTGGTCGTGGTCGTCGTGACGACGGGCGCGGCCGTTCCCGCGGTGGTGTCGCCACAAGCCGTCGCCAGGAGCGCGACAACCCCGACGGCAGCGATCAACGTGCCTTTGACCTGCATGGGTGAATCTCCTTGAGCCGCCGCGAGGGGCGGACGACGTGACCGACCGGAAGCACCCCCGACACCGCGGAGTGGACGTTGACGCGCACGGCCCCCACCCGCACGTCACCGGCACCGTATCCCCCACCCGGCCCGCGTCGTGTGGTCTGTTCAGCCCACACGCCTCTTGGACGGCACCGACTCGTGGCGGGGCGCGTCCGAGTCGACGTGAACCAGGAGAACGACATCGAGGACGAGCCGCCGCGGTGGGCGGTGTGGGTGGCGCGGGTTGTCGCTCTTGTCGTCGTGGTGCCGGTTCGGGTGGGCTGGGAGTGGGTCAGGGCTGTCGGGTGGGCGGTGCGGCGGGTGGTGCTGCGGCCGTTGTGGGGAGTGGTGCGGCGGGTCGGGGGTGGGGTGCGGCGGTGGGTGGTTCGGCCTGTCGGCGCCGGTGCGCGGTGGGTGGCGCGAGTGCTCGGGGCGGGGCTGCGGTGGGTCGCGCACGTCCTCGGGACAGGGCTGCGGTGGGTCGCGCACGTCCTCGGGACGGGACTGCGGTGGGTCGCGCGGGTGCTGTGGGGCGGGCTGCGGTGGGTGGCTGGGGTCGTCGGGGCGGCGCTGCGGTGGGTCGGGCGTGGGCTTGAGGTTGGGCTGCGGGCGGTCGGCGGGGTGCTGGGGCGGTTCGTGGTTCGGCCGGTGGACGTGGTGCTGCGGGGGTTGGGCCGCTGGGTCCTCTGGCTGTGCGGGGCGCTGGCTCGGCCTGCCGGCCGTGGGTTGCGGTGGTTGTTCGGGCATGTGGGGCGAGGGCTGCGGGTAGCGGTGGTGGCTGGTGGCCGGTTCCTGCGGGTGGTCGTGGTGTGGGGCCGGACGTTGGTCGTGACGCCGGCGCGGTGGCTGTGGCGGGACAAGGTGGCACCGGCCGTGCGGGCGCTCGGCGCCGGGGTGTGGTGGGTGGTGCGGCTCTTCGCGGCGGCGCTCGTGTGGGCGTTCCGGCGGGTGGGGCGGGTGTTGGCGGTGCTCGGGCGGGTGGTGCGCGACGCCTGCGCGTGGGCCGGGACGCGGGTGGCGCTGCCGTTGTGGCGGTTGGCGGTGCGGGTGGTCCGCGCGCTGGTCGTCACCCCGGCGAAGTGGCTCCGGCGCACGGTGTTGGCGCCCGTCGGACGGGTCGTGGCGCGGGTGTGGCGGGCCACGGTGGTGGCGGGCGCGCGGTGGGTGCGGGCGACCGTGGTGACGGGCGCGCGGTGGGCGCGCGTCTCGGTGGTCGAACCCGTCCGGGTGGCCGGCCGCCAGGTCGGCGGCCGGCTCCGGAGCGCGTTCGCGAGTCGCCGTCGTTGACCTCGCGCGCCTCAGCGGTTCGCGTCGTCGCGGGACAGGCGCAGCCGGCCGAGCAGCAACGCGCCGGCCGCCCAGCACAGCATGGTGACCATCGACGACGTCCGCGTCATCCCCGGCACCTCCCCGATCAGCAGGAACGCCGCGCCGGAACCCGGCAGGAGGTCCGCGAGCGCGGACATCCACTCGTAGCCGAAGTTCGGCAGCATCAACGGCAGGACCAGCATCACGAGGAACACCGTGACGAGGGCGCCGGCGGTGTTGCGGAGCAGGAAGCCGAGGCCCGCGGCGAACGCGGAGCCGGCCGCGAACACGAAGGCGACGGTCGCCAGCACGTCCACGCCCTCGTCCACCGGGAGGCTGAGCAGCGGGCTCGCCGCGGTGAAGGCGGTGACGGCGGCGGCCAGCGCGAGCAGCGTGCCGACGACCGTCACCGTCGCCACCGCCACGGTCACGCGGGCCAGGAAGAGGACGGCGCGGCGCGGCGTCCACTGCAGGCTGGGGACGATCCCGCCGGTCGCGTAGTCGGACGTCACCGCGATCAGGACGAGGGCGAGGAGGGCGAACTGCCCCGGCAGGGCGGGTATCCCGGCCGCCGACCACGCCGGGGCGCCCTGCGGCGGGTCGGGGTCCGACGCCGCCTCGAAGCCGGCGATGGCGCCGATGCCCATCATCGTCACGGCCGCGGCGGCCAGGAACCACCACGTGGCCCTGACGGTCCACAGCCGCGTCCACTCGGCGGCGCACGCACGGGCGAACAGGCGTCCTATGTGGACCTCGGTGCCACGCGACGCGGCGGTCACCGTGCCGCCTCGGTCGACGCGAACTGCCGCTCACTGCCGTGGTACTCGACGCTGCCGCTGGTCAGCTCCAGGTAGGCGCCTTCGAGGGAGTGGCGCACCTCGGAGAGGTGGTGGAGCGGGAGGTGCAGGGAGTGGGCGAGGTCGCCCACGGCCTCGGCCGTCGTGTCCTCGACGCGCAGTTCGCGGTCGTCGACGCGCTCGGCCTCGAAACCGCGCCCGCGCAGTTCGGCGAGGAGCCGGTCCGACTCCGCGCTGCGGACGCGCACCTGGACGTGCCCGAGACCGCTGAGGATCTGCTCGGTCGTCGCGTCGGCGATCAGCCGGCCGCGGCCGATGACGACGAGGCGGTCGGCGATCTGCTCCATCTCGCTCAACAGGTGGCTGGACACCAGCACCGTGCGGCCCTCGTCGGCGAGCTGCCGCAGCAGCCCCCTGATCCACCGGACGCCGTCGAGGTCCAGCCCGTTGACCGGCTCGTCGAACACCAGCACGCCGGGGTCGCCGATCAGGGCCGCCGCGATCCCGAGCCGCTGGCGCATGCCGAGCGAGTAGCCCTTGATCCGGCGACGGGCCGCGCCGCCGAGGCCGACCCGTTCGATCACCTCCTCCACGCGGCGCGCCGGGAGGCCGTTCGTCCGGGCGGCCACGCGCAGGTGGGCTCGCGCGGTGCGGCCGGGGTGCGCCGAGCCGGGGTCGAGCAGCGCGCCGACCTCGCGGAGCGGTTCGGCGAACGTCCCGTACGACCGGCCGTTCACCAGCGCCGTCCCGGACGTCGGCCGGTCGAGGCCGAGCACCACCCGCATCGTCGTGGACTTCCCCGCGCCGTTCGGCCCGAGGAACCCGGTCACCTTGCCCGGCTGGACGTCGAAGCTCAGGTCGTCGACGGCGAGGACGTCGCCGTAACGCCTCGTCAGCCCGCGGATCGTGATCATCCGCGGCTCTCGTCGTCCGCGTCGGCGAACGCGCCGGACGTCCCGTCCCCGTCGTCGACCCATTCGAGGAGGTCGCCGGGCTGGCAGTCGAGCACCCGGCACATGGCCTCCAGCGTGCTGAACCGCACCGCCTTCGCCCGACCGTTCTTCAGCACCGCCACGTTCGACGGCGTGAGCCCGACCAGCTCGGCGAACTCGCCCACGCTCATCTTCCGCTTGGCCAACTCGACGTCGATCCGCACCACGATCGGCATCAGATCACCGACTCCATGTCGCTCCGCAACGTCGTGGCCTGCCGCAACAACGCGCGCATGACGATCATCAGCAGCCCGAGCACCGCGACCCCGACGGACATCAGGAACAGCAGCAGCGGCAACCCCGGGTCGTTCGCGTTGAACCCGACGTACAGGAACACCCCCGCCAGCACGACCCAGCCGGCGCCGATCGCCCACACGATCCCGTCCACCCACTTCAGCGACACCTCGGTGAAGATCCGGTCCTTCTTCACCAATGTCAACAACTTCCAGGTGCACACGATCACCACCTGCACGCACAGCACCCAGAACACCGACACGACCGTCGCCGGCCACCTCAGGTACGCCATCTCCGGGTCCTGCCGCGCCATGTGCGCGAACTGCCCCGGAAGGGACATCACCTGGAACAACACGAGCACCCCGAACAACACCACGAGGAACACACGGAGAGCGGCCACCGCTCGATGCTCTGCGATCATGCATCGAGTATCGCTCGCTACCTATCGAAAGTCAATCGATACCTACTGTTCTGCAACATGCGTCGCCGGCACCCTAAAAAATCATGGACGTTTGGTGTTCGCCGGCTCCCCCGGCCGCCGTCTGTAGCAGCAGTACCACCCCCCACCCCGCCGACCAGGGAGCCCACGTGGACGCGTGCCCGTGCTCGATGTGCAAGGAGCGAGACAGATGCGACACCTACACCTTTGTTGCCGAAGCTGTGCAAGCCCACCACCAGGAAGACCTTGAGCGCGCGTGCGCGAAGGTGACCGCTGACGTGCCTCGGCTGCTGGCCGACGTACGGCTCCACCTCCACCGCTGGAACGACCACTCCTGCCCCTCCGACGTTCCGGTCGAGCGTTGGCTCGACAAGATCGCCCGGAACGTCGTCAAGGTCCGCGAGTGGTCGGACTGGCGGGTGTACGGCCAGTCTGACTTCGCCGAACTCCACCGCGCGTACGAGAAGAAGATCCGACTGCGGGCGCGCGGCATGGGGTTGGACAACCCCGCAGACCTGGACGACGTCGTCCAGGAGGTCTTCCTGAAGTTCTACCGCCATCTGCGAGTGCCGGGCGCTCTCAACCCCCTTGCCCTGTTAGGCAAGATGACCGGTCAGCAGGTCAACCGCCAGAACGGGAAGTCGCACCGCAGGCGCGAAGTGCTCAAGATCGACGACGAGCGCACGAGGGACCTTTTCGAGCAGGCACGCCACCAGCCGGAGTACGACGACGACGAGACGGTCAGCCGCTGGACGGCCTTCGCCCTCGACGTCCTGCGCACGCACGGCGTGCGCGACGACCTCCCGCTGGACACCTTCGCCCGGGACAACGCCGAGTGGCTGGACTTCTGCACGGAGCTGAAGGCGCACGCCTCCGGGGGTGGACGTCGCGGGTGGCTCGACGGCGCGAGGGTGGTCGGCGAGACCGTCGCCGCGCTCGCTTGCCTGGACCACCTGGGTGGTCCGCGCCACCAGGAGATGCGCGAAGTTCTGGACAGCGTGCTCGGCGCGCCCAACCGGGGTCAGTCGATGCGCCGGGGCTGGAAGTACCTGCAACCTCTGGCCGCGAAGCACAACATCGTGCCGGAGGACGGCACGAACGGGAGAACCTCATGAACGTTGTCAGACTGTCCGAACGGCCCACCCCTGCCCGGTGGCCGGAGTTCGTGCCGTGGGTGACCCAGGTGCTGCTCTCGCGCCCGCGAGAGCGCGCCGACGCCGACGCCCTGGGCGCGCAGCTCCGCACCGCGATGCGCATCCTGGCCGAGGAGCGGTACCGGCCGATCACGCGCCGGTGCGACTCGCTGGAGATGAGCGGGGTGCACCTGGTGGCCCTGCTCGTCACCGCGGCCCTGGACGCGGGCAAGCAAATCGACCGCATCCTCAGGGCGCTCACGGACGACGAGTGCGACACCGTCCTCGACCTCGTCGGCGAGCTGAACGAGGAGCTGCTGGTCCAAGCCGGTGAGCGCGTGCCCGAGGCGGCCACGCCGATCGCGGTGGAGCCGCTGTCCGCGGGGCTGGCGGCGGCCAGCCCGGTGGTGATGAGCCAGGAGCCGGGACGGCACCGCTTCCGGGTTCGGCTCGCCGGGATGGACGACGACGAGGCGCAGGACGCCGTGGTGGAAGTCCGGTTGGGCGGCGGCCCGGCCGAGCTGCGGCAGGTCTCCGGGCCGCCGCTGGAACTGGCCGCGGACGGCGTGCCGCTGCCGACCAACGACGTGGTGGACGTGCCCGTGGAGAATGGGGCAGACCTGGCGAGCTGGCTGGAGGTGGCGTTGTGCCGGTCAGGCGACGATGAGAGCTGACCAGAGCGCGCGCGACGTCCTGATCGGCGGGCTGCTCGCCCTCGACGAGCTGGTCCGCGGCCTCGACGCCGCGGACCGCGTCGACGACGAGACGGCGTGGGCGGCGCGGGCCGCTCACCTGCACGCCGTCGTCGAGTGCCTGTGCACGCACGGCGCCCGCCCGACGCGCCGCACCGGGGGTCGCCTCGCCTACGGCATCCCCCGCTGGCTGGTCGACCCCATGCCGCCGCCGCCCGCCGTGCCGCGCGGGTTGGGCGCGCTGCTGGCGCGCGACCTCACCGGCGGCAGCGCGCGCTGGACCGCGTTGCTGGCGGAGCTGGACGGAGACGCGTGGCTGGCCGACCTGTACCGGCTCCAGAACGCCCTGGAGCGCACGTCGCCCGCGCACGTCGCCGATCCGGCGCCCGGCACGGCGCTGGCGGCGGCGACGGGGCTCCGGGCGGTGGCCGACGTCGACCCGGTCGACGACCCGCTCGGCTACGACCTCGTGCTGCGCCGGACGAGGACCGACATCGCGCTCGTGCACCCGGACGCGCCGCACGGCATCCTGCTGGGCCTGACGCTCACCGCCGAGCGCGGCGTGGACGTGCGCGGGCGCAAGCCGAACGCGCCGGGCGTGGCCGGCCGGTTCACCGACCCGTGGTCGCCGTACGCGCCGAGGTTCGTCCAGGGCGTCGACGGGGGTCGTCGGCTGGCGCTGGAGCTGCTGGCGGGGGCCGGCGTCGGCGACGACGACCTGGAACCGTGGCACGGCCTGCGGTTCGAGGTGGTCGGCCTGCTGCCGCCGGTGTCCGTGGACGAGGAGTCGGCCGCGCTCGCGGTGGCCCTGCACATCGTGGCCGAGGTCGCGGGGATGCCCGCGCCGGGCCGGCTCGGCGTGGTGTGCACGGGGTCGGTGCGCCGGGGCGTGGTCGAGCCGATCACGGCCGCCCACCTCGACCGCAAGCTCGAAGCGGTCCGCGTGGACGGCGTGCACCGCGAACTCCTGTACCCCCGCGCCGACGGCTGGGCGCGCCAGGCGGTCGACGCCGGCGCCCCGTCGGTGCGGAGCGGCCCGCTCACGTTGGCCGGCGCGGCCGAGGCGCTGTGGGGCGACCAGTGGCGGCAGTGGGTGGACGACCAGCGGACGACCGCGCTGCACGCGGCCGGGTGGAGCCGCTGGGACGCGCGCAGGCGGTCCATCGCCAGCGCGATCCCGGTGACCGTGCCGCCGAAGGCGTCCACCCTCGCCAAGCACTTCCGCTCCGGGCACCCGACGACGGCCGTCGTGGGCGGTCCGGCCAACAGCGGCAAGACGACGGTCGCGGCGTGCGTCGGCGACCTGCTGGCCCTGGAGAACTGGCAGGTGCTGGGTTTCTCGTCGCACACCCACGAGCTGAACGAGCCGGGCGAGCTGGTCAAGGTCATCGCGCAGGCGGTCACGCCCCACCTGAAGCCGGGGCTCAAGACGCTGATCGTCCTGGACGGGCTGTGGCCGGTCGGGCGCAACAACAACCTCGGGGTGGCGCTCGGCAAGCTGCACGACCGGCTGAAGACCAGCGTGCTGGTCACCGCCAGGTTCGAGGTCGACGTGCAGCGCGAGTGGAACACCGGCTCCGCCACGACGGTGTCGCTGTTCGTGGACCCGGGCGCCATGCGCAGGTTCGCCGAGCACGTGATCGGGCAGCAGCCCGTGCTGAGCGAGCTCCGCCCCTTGGCGGGCGTGCTGGCGAAGGCCGCCGGACCGGACCTGTGGATGCTGACCCAGATGCTGAACTGGGCGGCCACCCGCGCCCACTCCTCCCAGGACGCCGCGGACCACCTCCGCGCGGCCTTCCTGCGCGACCGGCTCAGCCTGCTGGCCGAGCCGGAGCGGGAACGGGCGCGGCAGCTCGCGGCGGCGTCGCTGCTGGCGACCGGCCTGACCGACGCCGAGACCGGCCTCGACCCGGAGACCCTGGCGACGTTGGGCGCGCGGCGCGGCGGCACGGACGGGTGGGTGCTCCCCAGTTCCGTGCTGTGCCGGATGGTGCTGAGCGACGCGGCCGGCGTCCCGTCGCCGCAGGCGGTGGAGCAGCGCGTGCTCGCGCTGACCCGGCCGCGGCTGCACGACCTGCTCCGCGCGGGCGACGGCGCGCGGATCGTCAAGCTGCTGGTCGGCAGCGGGCACTTCAGCGACCGGGTGCTCAGCGCCCTGGTCAAGGCGAGCCGGGACGAGATCGTCGCCTGGGCGATGTCCGCCGACCCCGTGCTGATCGCCCGGCTGCTCCAGCTCGCGGACTCCGACCTGGGCCCGCAGGCGTGCGAACGCCTCGTCGTGCGGCTGTGCCACGCGCTGCCCGCCGCCCTCGTCAACGCGTCCCGGCTGGTCGAGTGCCTGCGCATGATCAACCGGTACCGGCACTTCGTCGAGCGCGGGAACGCCTTCGCCGACGTCGTCTCCGGGCTCCGCGACGGCGGGCTGAAGCTCGCGCTGGAGCTGAACGCGAGCCCCGCCGCGCGGCTGAACGCGCTGCGGCAGCTCGAGCGGTTCCACCACCCGCAGCTGTCCCGGCTGGTCCTGCTGCACCTGCCGCTCGCCCTCCAAGGGCTGAGCACCGAGCAGGCCGACGACTACCTCACCGTGCGGCGGGCCGAGGACCTGCGCCAGCGGGTCGTCGCCGAACTCGCGGCCGACGACGTGCCGGCGCCCGCCACGGCGGCCGTCCTGGCCGACCTGCCCACCGTCGCCGCGATGCTGGACCGCAAGCCCACGCGCACCGACGGCATCGCGCTGTTCATCAACGCGCTCAT
The DNA here is from genome assembly GCF_042678885.1 of Saccharothrix hoggarensis. Classification (GTDB taxonomy): domain Bacteria; phylum Actinomycetota; class Actinomycetes; order Mycobacteriales; family Pseudonocardiaceae; genus Actinosynnema; species Actinosynnema hoggarensis. Next base: position 3,066 of record NZ_JBHTLK010000126.1, on the reverse strand, counting down.
CCTGCGGATGATGTTCAAGCGGGAGGACACCGACTGGGAGGCGGTGCTGGAGCACTACGACGTGGTGCTGCGCAACGCGTTGGACCAGAGCCCGCTCAGCGAGCAGGTGCGCGCCTTCCGCAACCTCGCCGACTACCACCGTGCCCTGTGCGTGCGGCTGCTCAACCGCCCCGACCTCGCCCGGTTCCTCGGCCGCCAGCTCGAGTCGTCGCAGCCGGCGGAGGTCGCGTTCCTGCTCCGCACGGTGATGAAGCTGCACGGCAAGTTCACCAAGGACCTGCTGTACGAGTCGGACGAGACGCCGAAGGCCGAGCTGGTCCGCCACTTCGCCGAGAAGATCACCAACCTCGGCGAGAGCAAGGGCGCGGGCATGCTGCTCAACGCCACGGCGGCGATCGACGACCTGTACGGCTCGCGCGGCCGGGGGTTCGCGAACGCGCTGGCCGAGGAGCTGACCGCGGACTTCGCGGAAACCCTCGTGCGGACCGACCAGCGGCCGTCGGTGATCGCGCACTTCCTGCACGGGCTGTGGGAGGCCGGCGCCGACTACCTCGACCGGGTCATGCACCTGGTCGAGGACGTCACCGTCCAGTGGGTGATCAACTCGAACCGCGCGTGGGCGCCGCGCCTGGCGCTGCTCCTCGGCGCGGACGACGAGCGGGGCGAGCGGTTCCTGGCCACCCTGGCCGGCAAGATCGACGACGCCACGCTGCTCGACCGGATGCTCACCACGCTCAAGCCGGAGGCGCTGGCGACGCACCACCAGCTGGGCCGGGCGCTGTTCCCCGAGCTGCCCGTCCGGTTCGCGAAGAGCTTCGACTCGATCGCGCTCGACACGTCGCTCCTCACGGCGCGCGCGGAGCAGTTCCTCCGCTGCTGCCTGGAGATCCGGAACACGCTGATCGCGGCGGGCGCGCCCGCGGGGCCGCAGGTGCTGGCCAAGGTCGGGTGGGCCGGTGCGCAGGAGCTGCGCCGCGTCCGCCACCCCGGCGACCTCGCGGAGTCGTTGCGGCTGCTGGCGAAGCTGAACCCCGCCGCGGCCGCCGACGTGGTCGACGGCCTGTCCGCGGAACCGTCGGAGCACAACGCCGACCGGGGCTTCTTGGAGCACCAGGTCCGACGGGCGCTGCCGAACCCGTCCACGGCCGTCGAGCTGCTGTCGGCGGTCGAGACCTCGCGTGACGGCGGAGGCGTCGACCTGTTGCGGAACCTCCGCGCGGTGCCGGGGTCGTGGCACGCCTTCGGCGTCGAGATCGCGCACACGCAGGACCCCCGCGAGCAGGCGAAGATCCTCCTGCAGCTCATCGCGCTCGGCCTGCACCGCGGTCAGCCCGGCACCGGGTGGATGGACCCGCTGGCGCAGAAGTGGCTGCGCACCGTGCCGAGCCTGCGCAGCCCGCACGCGATCGCCGACCTGATCCGGATGTTCACCGCCTGGGACCAGGCGACCGGCGCCGCCGTGGCGAACGCCGTCAACACGGCCAAGCTGACGAGCCGGTTGGCCGAGGGCGCCGCCACCGACCTGCGGGCGGCGTGGCGGATCATGTCGGCGTTCGTGCTGGCGTGGCGGGAGGACCGGGCCCACGACGTGGCGCGGGCGCTGGAACCCCTCGACGCGGAGACCGTGATGCGGGCCTGCGGGCTGTCGGACGGCGCGCGGCTGGTCCGCGTGCTGCACCGGATCGACCCCATCGCGGCGCGGCGGTACGCCGACGCGCTGGCCGGGATGGTCGACCGCGCCATCGCCCGGCGCCACGTCGTCGACCGCACCGGGCACTGGCTCGACATCGGCTGGGCCGCGCACGCCGTCACCGACTCGCTGAGCGCGGTCCCGCTCGGCACGACCCGGCCGCCGGTGCTGCCCGACGGGCTGGACCCGGGCATCGGCGCGTGGGGCGTCACGTGGCTGGCCCCCGTCGAGTGGGTGGAGGGGGTGCACGCCAACGCGATGGGGATGGTGACGCGGAGCGGTCCGCCGAAGTCCCCGGCCGCGGCCGCCGCCCTGCTGATCGGGGTCGCCACGCGGGGCGGGCTGGACGCCGTCGAGCCGGGCGCGTGGACGCACGCGGGCGACGCGTCGTTCGGCAACCTGTGCGCGTTGTTCGAGCACGGCGCCGACCACCCGCTGGTGGCCCCGGTGCTGCGGCTCGTCGCGGAGAAGGTGCGCCGCCGCCTCGACCAGCCGACGGCCCGCGCCGACTTCGACGCGCACCTGCTCCGCCGGATGCTCTGAGAAAACACCGCCGCCGGTGTTCGGCGACGCCGCCGGCGAGCGTCTTCCCGTTGTCAGCGAAGGAATTTCCAGCACTGGGAAGGCAGGCGCCATGAGCGGCAACCCGCAACTCCACGACGCGTTCGCCGACTTGGAGTCCCGAGTCGTCATGACCATCGGGGTCGTGGACGTCAACGACTCCACCGGGATGAAGGAGCAGCAGTCCGAGTCGGGCTGGCTGCCCGGTCTCGGCTGGCTCTACCGCACGATCACCGACATCATCCTGGAGTCCATCCCGGACGTCGTCGTCAAGTACACCGGTGACGGGGCCATGTTCGCGTGCGACCCGGACCACACGACCGCGGCGGTCAACGCGGTCATCCGCATCCAGGAGGCGATCAAGGGCGCCGGCACCCGCGGCGACGGCGCCAAGGGCATCATCGACTTCACCTGCTCGGCGGCGTTGACCACGGGCGAGGTGCGCCGGTTCACCACGCCCAACGGCACGCCCGACTTCGTCGGCTCGGTGGTGGACAAGGCGTTCCGGCTGTGCGCCTTCGCCAACGCCAAGGCGATCTTCGTCGACACCGCCACCGTGGGCGCGGCCAACGCCATGAACATCAAGTCGGTGTTCGGCAAGGCCGCCGTCCGCCAGGCGGGCGAGTACACGGGCGAGGTCCAGAAGGCCGTCCTGAAGGGCTTCGCGCAGCCCGTGGCGTACCAGGAGATCCTCTGGGACCAGCAGTTGTACGCGGTGGCGTCGGCCGCCATCACCGCGAGCACCGACCGCCTGCGCTCCACCCCGGCGGTCGCGCCCCGCCAGGCCGCGCCGGCGGCCGCGGCGACGACGGAGC
>NZ_JBHTLK010000125.1:0-19885 GCF_042678885.1 Saccharothrix hoggarensis | reverse complement strand
CCGGTGCCCGTCGTGCCGCGGCCCGCGCACCCCGGCGAGGCGCCGGAACTCCGCGCGGACACGACCCGGTTGCGCGCGTGGGGCTGGCGGCCGGCGGAGTCGGACCTCGACACCCTGATCCGCGACCAGTGGGCGGCCGAGCGTCCACACCGGACCTGAGTCACGCCCGCCGGCGCGGCACGCCGACCCGGTCCAGGTCGGCGGCCACGACGATCTCGCCGTCGAACACCTCGGCGGCCTCGGCGTGGAACAGGGACGGGTCGGTGTAGCGCTGCGAGAAGTGGGTGAGCACGAGCTTGCACACGCCGCTCTCGGCCGCCACGCGGGCGGCCTGGCGCGCGGTCAGGTGGCCGTACTCGGTGGCGAGCGGTTCGTCGGGGTGGAGGTAGGTCGACTCGATGACGAGCAGGTCGGCGCCCTCCGCCAGCTCGAAGACCCCGTCGCACAGCCGGGTGTCCATGACGAACGCGAACCGCTGCCCCCGGCGCGGCACGCTCACCTCGTCCAGCAGGGGCGGTTGGAGGGCGCGGATCGCCGGGCCCCGGATGCCGCGCTCGGCCAGCAGCGCGGGGACCATCGTGCGGCCGTCCGGCTCGACCAGGCGGTAGCCGTAGGCGGGCAGGGTGTGGTCCAGCCGGCGGGCTTCGAGGCGGCCGAACGCGCCCTCGGCGATCACGCCCGGCCCGGTGACCGGGTGCGCCCGGACGTCCACCACGTCGTGGAACGAGCTGGCGTGCCGCAGCCGGTCGAAGAACTCGGCGCCCTCCGCCGGGAAGTGCGCGTGCACGGGGTGCGGCACGCGGTCGAGCGACATCCGCTGGACGACGCCGGGCAGGCCGAGGCAGTGGTCGCCGTGGAAGTGGGTGACGAACAGCCTGGTGACGTCGTTCGCCGCGACGCCGGCGCGCAGCATCTGCCGCTGCGTGCCCTCTCCCGGGTCGAACAGGAAGCCCTCGGCGTCCCAGCGCAGCAGGTACCCGTTGTGGTTGCGGGCGCGGGTCGGCACCTGACTAGAAGTGCCGAGCACGACCAGCTCTCGTGGTGACACGTGGCAGAGTTTGCGGCATGGAGAGCTTGCGGGCGGTGTCATCGTGGCCGGTGGAGACGGCGGCGGCGGCCGTGGTCGACGTGCGGGGCGAGGTGCTCGGCGCGCACGGACCGGTCGACCTCCGGTTCCCGCTGGCGTCGGTGACGAAGCTGCTGACGTCGTACGCGGTGCTGGTGGCGGTGGAGGAGGGCGCGGTCGAGTGGGACCAGCCGGCCGGGCCGGAGGGCTCGACGGTGCGGCACCTGATCGCGCACACGTCGGGCCTGGCGTTCGACTCGGACGACGTGCAGGCCGCGCCGGGGGCCAAGCGGATCTACTCGAACACCGGGTTCGGCGTGCTGGCCGACTTCGTGGAGGCGGCGACCGAGATCCCGTTCGCGCGGTACCTGGCGGAGGCGGTGTTCGCGCCGCTGGGCATGGCGTCGTCCACGTTGGACGGCTCGGCCGGCGCGGGCGGCACGTCCACCGCGTCCGACCTGGTGCGGTTCGCGGCGGAGGTGCAGGCGCCGAAGCTGGTGTCGGCCGAGCTGGTGGCGGAGGCGACGTCGGTGGCGTTCCCGGGCCTGCGCGGGGTGCTGCCGGGGTTCGGTCTGCAGAAGAACAACGACTGGGGGCTCGGGTTCGAGATCCGGGCGGACAAGTCGCCGCACTGGACGGGCGCGTCCAGCTCGCCGCGCACGTTCGGGCACTTCGGGCAGAGCGGCACGTTCCTGTGGGTCGACCCGGACGCGGGCGTGGCGTGCGTGGCGTTGACCGACCGCAAGTTCGGCGAGTGGGCCGTGACGGCGTGGCCCGCGTTCACCGACGGGGTGCTGGCGGAGCTGGGCAAGGGCTGACCCGGCCGCTACCCGGTCGCCACCGGCTGTCACGGCCGCTACCAGCGGATTTCCGGCCCTTGGGGCTGTCTCCGCGCGCGGGCGCAGCCCCACGTCCACTACGGCGTGACGACCGCGTGCCCCCGGACCCGGCCTCGCCGCACGTCCTCGATCGCGGTCGCGGCTTCGGCGAGCGGGTAGGTGCGGTCCAGCACGGGCGTGAGGTGCCCGGCCTCGATGAGGTCGCGGAGCAGCACCAGGTCGTCGAGCCGGTCGCGGTGCACGAGCGGCCGTGCCTTGATGCCGAGGAACGGCGCCGCGACGAGCGCGCGGAGCCACCGGTCGGTGCCCATGAACCACCGCCCGCCCGTGCCGCCGACGAGGACGAGCGTGCCGCCCGGCTTCAGCACCCGCCGGCACGTGCCCAGCGGCGGGTTGCCGTAGATGTCCAGCACCACGTCGAAGCCGGTCACGCTCAACGGCCCGGCCGCGTGGTCCAGCACGTGGTCCGCGCCGAGGTCGCGCACCAGGTCGGCCTTGGCCGCACCGCACACCGCCGTCACCTCGGCGCCGTAGTGCTTGGCGAGCTGCACGGCGTACGTGCCGACGCACCCGGACGCGCCGGTGACGAGCACCTTCTGGCCGGCCGCCACCCGTCCGCGGTCCCGAACCGCCTGCAGCGCCGTGAACCCGGCGATCGGCACCGCGGCCGCCTGCTCGGCGGTGAGGTTCGCGGGCTTGGCGGTGAGCTGCCCCGCCGGCACCGCGGCGTACTCGCGGAACGCGCCGGCGCACCACCCGAACACCTCGTCGCCGACGGCCGGCGACGTCACGTCCTTCCCCACCGCTTCGACCGTGCCGGCCACCTCCAGCCCCGGCACGCGGTTGCGGGGCCGGCGCACGCCGACCGCGAACCGCGCCGCGTAGGGCAGGCCGCGGAGCAGGTGCCAGTCGGAGCCGGAGACCGCGGCGGCGTGGACGCGCACCAGCACGTCGCCGTCGCCGACGGTGGGCTTGTCGACCTCGCGGACCCGGAGGACGTCCTCGGGGTTGCCGTACGCGTCCTGGATGACCGCTCTCACGACTCGTCCTCCGGGTACTGGAACACGTCGCCGAGCGGCACGCCGAACACCCGGGCGATCTGGAACGCCATCTCCAGCGACGGCGAGTACCGGCCCTGCTCGATGGCGATGATGGTCTGGCGCGTGACGTCGACGCGCCGGGCCAGCTCGGCCTGCGTCATCTCCCCGTGCGCGAAGCGGAGGGCGCGGATCGAGTTGGTGATCCTGGTCGGCTTGCCCACTAGAACCCCCGCCGGTACGCGACGAGCTTCACCGACGCGCCCACCACGGCCCACAGCGTGAAGACGGCGTAGATCGCGTTGGCGATCCAGAAGTGCCGCGCCTCCCCCAGCGCCAGCGCGAGCGGCACGACCATCCCGGCGCCCAACACCACCGCGGCCACGTGCTCGCCGAACCGGTTGACCTCGCGGTCCCGCTCGTCCGGCCGGTGCCGGTCGCTCGGCCGGACCGCCTCCAACGCCACCCGGCCGACGACGGCCAGGACGACGGACGTCCCGATCGCCCACAGCATCGGCCCGGCGTGCGGCACGTCGACCAGCGCGCCGTCACCGACCCGGCCCAGGACCACCACCACGTACCCGACGTAGGTCAGCAGGCTGACCACCAGGTACACCCACGTCCCCTTCTCCTCGTACGACACGCGCACTCCCCCCGCGTAAAGGAAACTAGACACGACTCAACGTAAGGTCCGCTTGACATGATGTCAAGCATCCTTGACATCGCGCCCGCCGTCCGACGACGCGGAACGCGATCGGAAATCACCTTTCGGGCGCCGTGACGAATCACCGTCGAGCCGTCGTGAATTCTCCGTCAAAGGGAATACGGACAATCTCCGGCGGCGACCCGGCGCGACCCTGAGTTGATCTTCCGAATAGTGGTCGCGCCAGTCTCGCGAACCGCACCGCAGTGGCCTGAGCTGGATCTTCACCGGCAAGAACCAATAGCACCACCCGAAAGCACGCACTTCTCGCGACCAGGTAACCTTCCGCCTCACCCACAGTCGGAACACCGACCCGATAAGTACCGAATCGGATGTACGGGTGGGTAACTCTAGGTATGAACCGTCACTCACCGAGGTGTTCGACGTGACGGTTCTCGCTGCAGAACGGCGACGGGAGACCTGCGTTGTCCCAAGCACCGAGCCGACACGGGTGGCTGCCCGGCACGTACCTCTCCCGGCTCGCCCCCGGCCTCCGGGACGAGCTGCTCAGCCTCGGCGGGCAACGCGTCGTGCGCGCCAACGAGCTGCTGACCCGCCAGGGCGAGCGGGAGACGGGCGTGTTCCTGCTCCGCTCGGCGACGTCCGGCGGCGCGGTGTGCGCGAAGGTCACCCGGCTCGTGCGCAACGGCTCGGAAGCCCTGCTCGGCGTCCGCGTCGCGGGTGACGTGATCGGCGAGGGCGCGGCGCTGCGGGAGGACCGGACCCGGTCCGCCACCGTGACCGCGTGCGCCGACCTCCTCGTGCAGGTCGTCGAACGGCGGCAGTTCCTGGCGTACCTGCACCGCAACCCCGAGGCGTGGCAGGCGTTGTGCGCCCTGATCTCCGACCGCCTCGACTGGGCGAACCGCAGGCGCGCCGACTTCGGCTCGTACGACGTGAAGGTCCGGCTCGTGCGGGTGCTGCTCGACCTCGCCCAGTCGCACGGCGTGCCGGGGCCGCTCGGCATGGACCTCGGCGTCGACGTCTCCCAGGAGGAGCTGGGCCGGCTCATCGGGGCCAGGCCGGACGCGGTGGGCGCCGCGTTGAAGGCGTTGAAGGCCAACGGCCTGGTGACGTCGCGCTACCGCGGCGTCCGCATCCGCGACCTGGACGCGTTGCGCCGCGTCGCCGACGGCGACTGACCCGACCGGTTCCCCGAACTCCTGATTTATCCGAGGTCTGCGGCCCGCCGGGCACGCAGACTCCTCGCCACACCACCACGACGCGGAGGAAGCCACCGTGGACGACGACTTCACCCGCCGCGTCCTGCTCAGCCTGGACGTGGAGAACTACAGCGCACGCACCGACGTCGACCAGTACGGGGTGCAACGCGCCCTGGTGACCGTGGTGGAGGACGCCGCCGCGCGCGCCGGCTTCGACCGCTCGCGGTGGAAGGTCCAGGGTTCCGGTGACGGCGAGCTGGCGGTGCTGCCCGCCGACACCGCGGAGAAGCGGGTCGTCGACGACCTGCCGCGGGCGTTGGTGGACGCGCTGGCGGCCCACAACGGCACGGCGCGGCGGGAGCTGAAGCTGCGGCTGCGCGTGGCCGTCCACCAGGGACTCGTGCGGGCGACGCCCGGTGGTTACGCCGGCGCGGGCGTCGTGGCCGTGAGCCGGATGGTCGACAGCGCGCCCGGCCGGCTGGCGCTCAGGGCGTGCCCGGACGTGGACCTGGTGATCCTGCTGTCGCCGCTGCTGTACGCGGACCTGGTGGTGCAGGGCCACACCCGTCTGTCCACTGAGGACTTCCGAGAGGTGCCCGTGGTCGCGAAGACGTTCCGGGGCACGGCCTGGCTGCACGTGCCGGGCCTCGACGTGCACGCCCTGCGGCTCGACCAGCCCGCGGACACCGTCGCGGAGGCCGCGCCCGAGCCCGCGCCGGTCGAGCCGCCCGCCACCGGTGGCCACAACACCACCGTGCACGGCGGCGTGCGCGGCCGGAACGTCGTCATCGGCGTGCAGAACAGGATCGGCCGGTGACGGCGGAGCACGCGCCGGCCGAGGACGTCGAGGACGCCGGCGAGAGCCCGGCCTCGGCGTACGACCGGGGGATGCTGAACGACGTCCAGGTCAACCTGTACAGCCCGCGGTTCGAGCACGCCGTGCTGGGCGCGCAGACCGTGGGCGGGTGGTCCGCGAGACCCCTCACCCGCGCCACCGGCCGCGTGGACGACAGCGACCTGGCCGCGCTCGCCCGGTTCGTCAGCCCCGAGGGCTTCGGGCCCGCCTCGGAACGGCTCGCCGAGGAGCACCTCCTCGTCCTGTGCGGCGCCCCCGGCACGGGCAAGCGCTCGTCGGCGCTGGCGCTGCTGCGCGAGGTCACCGACCAGCCGCTCTACCTGATGTCGCCGCACGTCTCCCCGGCCGACCTGGAGGAGTACGAGTTCGACCGCGACTGCGGGTACCTCGTGGTCGACCGGGTCGCCGAGCACGGCGTCGAGTCGGACTTCGAGTGGCGGGTGGTGCGGGACCGCGTCCGCGAGCGCGGGTGCTACCTGGTGATCACGGAACCGCCGCTGACCGCCGAGGGCGTCGAGCGCGCCTGCCACCTCGCGTGGCGACCGCCCGCCGCCGAGCACGTCCTGCGCGCGTACTGGCGCGGCACGCTGCCCGACGACGAGGAACCCGTGCTGCGCGAGGCGCTGGCGTCGATCGACAGCGTCCGCGACGTGGTCGGGCTGGCCCGGCGGCTGGACGAGGGCCTGCCGCTGGACGAGGCCCTGGCGCACCTCGACACGCGGGTCCGCGTCGAGGTGGAGGAGTGGTTCGAGGGCCTGGACCGGCGGCGGCTGCTGGAGGTCACCACGCTCGCGTTCGCGATCGGCGTGGACGAGCGGACGTTCGAGGCCTCCCTGCGGGTGCTGAAGGAGGAGCTGGACCGGAGCCTGCCGGGCGCGTCCGACGACGACGTGGAGCCCGACCGACTGCCGCAGCTGCGGCGGAGCCTGCTGACCAACGAGCTGGTGGCCACCGAGACGCTGCACACCGAGCTGGGCACGCGCGGCGCGCTGAAGTTCGCCAAGCCCGAGTACCACCGGCACGTGCTGGCGCAGCTGTGGCAGCGCATGGACGTCGGGTTCTGGGACGCGGTGGTCGAGTGGCTCGACCGGATCGTCACCGAGGTGCGGTACGAGGTGCCGGTCGCGCTGGGCCTCGCCGAGCTCGCCGCCATCGCCCTGGACGAGGTGGTGCCCGTGCTGGACCGCTGGGCGCGTGGCGCCCGACGTGCGGCGGGTCAGCGCGTGGCCGTCTACGCGTTGCACCTCATGGCCTACGACGAGCTGCTGGCGCCCAGCGCGCTGAAGATCGCCGACGGCTGGGTCGACCGGGGCAAGCCGCAGCAGCGGTGGGTGGCCGCGATGGCGTTCATCGGCGGGCTCGGCGTCCGGTACCCGCACGACGCGCGGCGCCGGCTCTGGCAGGTGTGCGCCCAGTCGCACGCCGTCGACGGCGACGTCGAGCACGTGTTCGGCGAGCTGTTCGCCGCGCTCGTCCGCGACACCGGCAACGCGCACCTCGTCCTGGACTTCCTGTGGGCCAAGGTGGAGCGCTTCACCGCGCCGGGCGCCCGGCCGGCGAGCCGTGCCGTGGCCGTGCGGACCGCGCTGGCCGTGCTGGAGTCCCGCAAGCCCGGCACCAAGCGGTCCGCGGTCCTGCTGCACCTCGAAGACCACCCGGAGCACGCCGACGTCGTGGTCCGCCTGCTGGCGAACGTGCTGGTGTTCCGGCCGGCGCGGCTGCGGGCCATCAACGCGCTGCGGTGGCTGCTGCAGGACATGGCCCACAACGACCCGCACGCGCGGACCAGCGCCAAGGCGTTGGGCGTGACGCTGCGCGCCACCCTGCCGCCCGGAGAGCACGACGTGCTGGCCACCGACTTCCGGGTCGTGGCCGCGCGCAGGAAGGACACCGACATCAAGTCCTTAGTGGACGCCGTTCTCGACGCGCTCAAGGGACGCGTCTCCTGACTTGGAGCACCGCATGGAGAAGCAGCCGTACCCGGTGATCGACGAACGCGTGCTCGAACCGCTGCCGCCCAAGCGGCTGTTCAGCCGCAACCGCGGGCGCACGCGGGCGGAGGTGCCGTTCGTGCCCGCCGGTCACCAGCTGGTGTACCGCACGCGCAACCTCTACGTGCTGGACACGACCGACCTGCCCCTCGACTCGCCGACGGTGGTGGAAGCGTCGCACGTGTCGCTGGTCGACGTCACCGCGGACACCGAGGTGGTCGCCGAGATCGTCATCCCGTCGCGTGACGCCGCGAACTTCACGCTCCGCGTGGCGTTCCTGTGCACCGTGACGGACCCGGTGGCCGTCGTCCGCACGGGCGGCAGCGACGCCGCCGCCATGCTGGCCGGCTACCTCAAGGGCCACCAGCGGATCTTCCAGCTGGGCCTCGACTACGACCTCAAGGACATCAACGACCTGCGCCGCAAGCTCGACGCGCAGATCAGGGCGTACCACACGATCGAGCCGCCGGACTTCAGCGGACTGGCCGTCACCCTCGCCAGCGTCGAGGTGATGACGCCGACGCAGGTGGCCGAGCTGGTGGCGAAGCTGCGCGAGGCGCAGCAGACGCACACCGTGAAGACGACCCAGCTCACCCACGACCACCGGCTGGACGAGCTGGAACTGGACCACCGCCGGACCCGTGAGCGGCAGGACACCGAGCACACGCGGTCGCTCGACGCGATGCGGCGCGAGCACGCCCGCGACGAGCTGCGGAAGACGTCCGAAGCCGTGGGCGCCGACCCCGTCGCCGCGATCTACCTCGCCCACGCGGCCGGCGAGCTGAACGCGCGGGAGGTCGCGGACCAGCTGCGCCTGCTGCGGGAGCGCGAGATCGAGCAGGACCGCGAAGACCTGCGGCTCGCCGTCGACCACGAGCGGACGCAGGAGCGGCTGCGGTGGGAGGCCGAGCGGGCCGACGCGCTGCACCGGCAGAAGACCGAGCTGCGCCGCGAGGTCTGGTCGCGGGAGGACCGCCGGTGGGAGATCGAGGCGGAGGCGAAGCGGCTGGACGCGCAGCGCGTGTTCGCCCACGAGGAGTCGCGCGCGAGGTGGGAAGCCGAGCGCGCCGACGTGCGGCGGGAGGAGGAGTGGAAGCGCGAGGACCGGCTGCTGGAGAACGAGGCGGTGATGAAGACGCTGAGGGCGCGGACGGAGGTGATCCAGGAGCTGGCCCGGCACGGTCACCTGGACACCGCGAACCTCGGCCCCGGCCTCGACCGGCTGATCACCGACCTGCTCGTCGGCGCCGCGCCCGCGCTGGGCGCGTCCGAGGACCGTGCGATCGCGCCGACCGAACCCGAGGCCCCGGCCACCCCCACGCCGTCCGGGCCCGGTGCCGGTCCCGGACCCAGTTCCGGTACCGGTCCTGGTCCTGGCCCCGGTCCTGCCGACGCCGACTTCGTGGACGACGACCGGAACACGAAGGTGGAGGCATGACCGCACTGGACGAGCGAGCGTCCACCGAGGAGCTGCCCCCGGTCGGCAGACGGGTCAACCCGGAACCACCGCCCGTCGACCGCCCGGTGCGGGCGTCGCTGCCGAACGACGTCGCGATCGGGGCGTTGCGCCCGGTGATGCCGCAGCGGGGCGTGCCCCGGTTGCTGCGACGGGTGATCGGCGTCAACGAGGACGTGCTGGACTGGGTGCCCGAGGAACGGCCGCGGTACACGCGCCTGGGGCTGATCGTGCTCAACACGGGCCTGCTGGCGGCGGTGTCGATGCACATGGCGCTGGTGAGCGTGCTGGGCCACCACTGGTGGCTGCTGTTCGCCGACCTGATGTGGGCGGTGATCATCGTGACCGCCGACAGCTGGCTGATCTCCAGCACGCACGGGGCGGCGCGCACGTCGTTGTTCCGCACCTACCTGCCCCGGCTGGTGCTCTCGTTGCTGCTGGGCGCGGTCATCGCCGAGCCACTGGTGCTCGCGGTGTTCCACCAGTCGATCGACAACGAGATCAGCGAACAACGCAAGGCGGAGGTCGACGTCTACGAGGGGACGTTGAAGCGCTGCAACCCGCCGTCGGGCGAGGTCCTGGCCGACCCGTCGTGCGCCGGTTTCCTGGTCGTCATCAGCGAACGCCCGCAAGCCGTCGTCGACGAGCTGGCGCGCGCGACGACGAACCGCGACGCCCTGAAGGTCAAGGTCGGCGAGGCCGACGCCCGCCTGGCCGAGCTGGAGCGACTGGCGCGCGACGAGTGCGCGGGCCGCGTCGGCCCGGGCCTGACCGCCGTCCCCGGCGAGGGCCCCGAGTGCATCCGCAACCGCGACAAGGCAGACGAGTTCCACCGCGACAGCCGACTCGACCAGCTGCACGCGGATCTCGTCACCGCCGACCGCACCGTCTCCGAGCTGACCGCGAAGGTCGCCGACGCGAGCAGTCGCACCGAACGCGAAATCAGCTCCGCCATCACCGCGAAGGTCGACGAGAAGCGGGCGAACCTGACCGAACGCGGGCTGTTGGACGAGTTCGAGGCGTTGGGCAGCTTGTCGTCGAAGCACTTCACGGTCCTCATGGCGCACTTGCTGCTGGCGTTGCTGCTGATTGCGCTGGACTGCCTGCCGGTGCTCAGCAAGATGATGAGCGCGAGCACCGAGTACGACGCGAGGCTGCGCCGCCAACTGGACGTCTCCGGCCGCCTCCACGACCTCCAGCTGCGGGCGAGCGAGAAGCGCGACTCGGTCGACTTCGAACTCCAGGAACTCCGGTTCCGGCAGAAGCTCCGGACCGGGATCGAGGAGATCGGCGGCGAGGACCGAACCGCCAAGGCCCGCCGGAGGATGGAGGTGGACGCCCAGATCGACCGCCTGGCAGCCACCCTCGAAGCCGCCCGGACCACCTCCCCCTCGAACTGAAGCCAGGCCATTCCGGTGGCCTCCCACCGGGGGCCGGTCTGCGACGAGCGGGCCGGCTCCCGGACTTCCGGCGGCGAGCCGTGAAGTGCGCGGGCTACCGCGCTAACCACAACGCTCGTGCGCGCTCGGCAGGATTCGAACCTGCAACCTTCTGATCCGTAGTTCCGTCCCGATCATGTTGGTTGCTGCCGAGCACTATCGGCCTGGTCTGGCCTGTGCAGGTCAGACCAGGTTCGCTGCCTGTCGGTGACGATCTCTACCGCGTGATCATTGCGCGTCCGGGCTCACTTCGGGCACACACCGAGCGCACCCGTTGACACCTAGAAGCGCAGGTCAGGGATGGTGTTCAGGTCGATGCCGTACAGCGCGTAGACCTTGATGGTGTTCTCCCCGGTCAGCTCCTCCTCGGCGTAGCCGAGCAGTGCGGCGACCCGAACGACCTCGTCCTTCGATCCAGCCTCGATCTCGACGTAAGGCGGGATGCGCGGCCACGTGTCGATCTCGACCTGTGCGCCGTCGAGGACGAAGCTCGTGCGCTTGGTCTCCTGGTACGACTTCGCGGTGAACCCGAGCACCCCGAGCAGGGCGTTGGTCGCGTCGAAGTCGCTCACGGTCACTTCGGTCTCGTGGGTGCCGTCAATGGCGTCGCTGGTGATCTGCTTGACGGTCAGCGTCACCTCGTCCCCGGTGTGGCGCAACCTGATCCACTTTGACTGGTCGCCGGGCGTGATGTCGTAGACGTAGCGACGCATGAACCGCTCGCCGAGCTTTTGCCCGCCCTTGTCGAGGATGAGCTGTTCCATCTCGGCGGGAACGACGTCGAGGATCTTCGCTTCGTGCTCGATCGGCACTCGCGGCCGTCCTTCCTGGTTGATCGGTGCTGGTCCGACGCTATGCCGCCGCGTGGTGGCGGGTGAGTCGGTCGTACTCGACCTCACGCAGGGCCAGCACTTCTGCCGGCACCGGCCCGGTGAGGAAGTCGTCAAGGGGCATGGTCAGGTCCATCCGTTGGATGCAGACACCGACCTGGTACCGGCCGTCGCGGTCGTAGTAGAGCCGCACGCCGTAGAAGCCTTCTTGGCAGTCGGTGTCGTTGTTGAACCGGCATCCGGCGCACGTCTCGGGCAGCCGGACGCGGCGGATCTGCTTGAAGGACACCCGTCGTCCGTCGGCGAGGCGGTAGGCGGTGCGTGCCCCGGAGACGCCTGCGGTGATGTAGTGCGCCTCGGCGACCGCCTCGCGTTCAGCCAGGATGCGCTCGATGGCCTCGACGGAGGCCGGGCCGTGGTCCAGCGAGTTGAGCAGTCGGACCGACAGGTGCGAAGAGTATTCATCGAGCATGCGGTGCACGCGCGGCGCGTGGCTGTAGTCGAGCACCACGATGTTCGCGCCGGCCTTGACCCCGTGCGCCTCACAGACGGCGATCGAGCGTTTCAGGGCGTCGATCTTGCGCTGCGCACGCTCGGGATTGCGGTTACGGGCGTGCTGAGTCTCGGCAAGTTCGTCGGCCGTCGTGCCGAAGATCGAGAAGTTCACCCGGTCGAGCCCAGCGGCGGCGCAGTCGGGAAGCACCTCCGCGCCGTGCTCTCCGTTCGACGTCATCCCGACCCGCAAGCCCGCCTCGGTGGCGATCTTCGTCAGCCGGGCGATGGCGGGGTGCAGGGTGGGTTCACCGCCGGTCAGGTGGACCTCGGTCAGGCGTAGCACATCGCATAACGCGACCAGTGCGCGCCCGAAATGCTCGTTCGCGGGCATCGGGGCAGGGAGGAAGTTCGCGCCGTTGGTGGCGGCGTAGATCGACATGCGCCCGCTCGGACCGGCGATCGTGAAGTCGCCAACGGGACGACGGCGGTTGTCCACCGCAACGGGTGTGCCCTCGTTGTGGCAGAACGTGCACGTCAGACCGCAGGCGTCGATCACCTTCGCGCGAGCGGTCTTGTCTTGCTCGATGTGAACGGGCAGATCCGTGGGGATCATGGAGAGTGCTAGCCCTTCTGGTGGGTGGTGTCCGAGGACGCGGCGGGAGAGCTGTCCGGGTCGGGACGGACGGCCCTCCCACCACGTCGGGTACCGCGGCGGCCGGGCGGCCGGGCGTCGGAGAGATTTCGTCCGGTGCTGCCGAAGCGGTCAGGTGGTCTTGTCGCGGAACCGGACGTCATCGGTGCGGGCTCGGCGACGGCCCTCGATCTCGCCATAGCTGATGGCCGGCACGATCAACGCCAACGTCACGGCGATCAGTTGCCAGCCGCAGACGCACATCTGGTCACGCCCAGCGCGCCGCGGAGCGGTCGCTGAGGTCCGGCCGGGTCATGGCGCCCACAGCGCGGGAGCGGACGACGATCAGGCGAGGGGCGAACCGCTGGGTCGGCACGGGCAGGCTCAACAGCCCTTCCACCACGTCGGACAACGAACCGGCACGCTCCCACACGATGCCGGGCGGCTCGTCGCCGTCCGCGCGCAACGCCATCGCGTCGGTGCTGCTGCGCACGCGGATGGCGTCGTGCCAGCCGTCCTGCCACAGCCGGAACCGTCAACCTCGGTGGGGATGCCGTCAACGACACGTCGGTGCACGAACTGCCATCCCGCGTCCCGGATCGCAACCGGTCCCGCCAAGGCGGGGAAACCCGCGCACCGCTGCCGCGTCGCTCATACCGCAGCGCTCCGCACGCGGGCGGGAATGCCGGTCCGGATGCCGAGGTGAGGAAGCGGGTTCGCGTTGACGCGGTGCACGACGCGGTGTCCGTTGAATGCTCGCCGACCGTGCAGCCATCGGTGGTTGTCGAGGATGTAGCCCTGTCCGGCGCTCAGGTCCAGCTCGGCCACGTGCTGGTCGATCGCCGCTCGCAGCGTCGGCAACCACCGGCGCACCTCGGGCGAGAACTGCACGAGGTCGTCCTGGCGCAGCCTGATGGTGACCCGTCCGCCTTCGTACTCGGTGAAGATCGCGCCGAGATGCCCGGACGCACCGCCGAACAGCACTGACCGGGGCGTGCACAGCGCCGCCAGCGCGTCAGGTGCGGTGTCGGCGAGCGTGTCGTACACGGCTTGCCCGTCAATCAGCACGCACTGACCGCCGCTGGTCGCGGGCTGCGAGCAACCCAGGACCAGCAAGGCGGGCGGGTTGGCGACGCCGGAGCGGTCGGTGTGCGGCGCTAGCGCACACGAGCTGAACCCGGCGAACGCGCCGTTCCGGTCGGAACCGAGGTCGACCAGCGTCGTAACGCCGTCCGACGCGCTGTCCCGGTGCGGGACCACCGTTGCGAAGGAGCGAGTCACACGCCGCAGGTGTGTCGAGTCGGCGAGTCCTTCGACCAGAGCCAAGCCGTGATGCGTCAGCGCGCTCACCACGGCCGCCTGATCATCGGCCGCGACCCAACCGCGCTCGAACGGAGCATCCATCGTCTCTACCTCCCGAAACACCGGTTTCGCGAGATCATGGGAACGTGATCCGACCTGATACGTCCAGTGACAAGCTGTCAACACAGCGTGGCCTGCTGTCGGGTGACCGGGTGCTACGTTGCCGATGAGTGATCGCGCACGCCTTCCGGAGGTCAACGCCGATGAGCCAGGCCGTCTACCCCGTCTCGATCAAGGGCGTGGTGGTGCGTGACGACCGGGTGTTGCTGCTGAAGAACGAGCGCGAGGAGTGGGAGCTACCCGGCGGCCGGATCGAACCCGGCGAGACGCCCGAGGAGTGCGTGGCGCGCGAGATCGCCGAGGAAACGCAGTGGCAGGTGACCACCGGCCCGATCCTCGACACGTGGATGTACTACATCGACGTGGCGGAGAAGAACGTGTTCATCGTGACCTACGGCTGCTACCCGGACGGCCACGCCGAACCCGTGCTTTCCCACGAGCACAAGGAGATCGGCCTGTTCACCGAGTCGGAGGTGCGCGGGCTGAACATGCCGGACGGGTACAAGCGTTCGATCGCGAGTTGGTTCGCACGTCTGCGCGAGTCCGACCCGGAACTGATCCGGTAGTCGCTCATGACGGGCGGACGATGCGAGGCTTGCGGAGCCGAGTTGAGCAGGCTCGCGGTCGAACCTGTCTGTCCGACGTGCCACGCGAGCGCACGTCACGCACCGCCGATCATGCCTGTTCGCCCGCTGACACCGGCAGTGTGGCTGTGGTCGGCTCCCGAGGCGGCAGCGGCGTTGAGGACTCGCGACCTGGCGACGATCCTTCGCGTCTACCGCCGGGTGAACGGCTTCAACCAGGAACGGCTCGCCGCGCTGCTCGGCTACGACAAGACCTACGTGTCGATGATCGAGACCGGTCGGCGCACCATCAGCGACGTCACCACCCGACGCCACATCGCTCGCGTACTCGGCCTGCCGATGCACGTGCTCGGCGTGACGGACAACGACGATGCCGACTTCGCCGCGATGATCCAGTTCGGTGACTCGACCATCCGACTCGCCGAGATCGCCCGCCAGTCCGGGCGCGCGGTCGACGCGGTCAACGAGTTGTGGCCGCTCGTCGCCAGGTTGGAGGCACGCGCCGCCGAGGGCCGTGCCGAGCGGGACACGATGATCCTGCTCGGGCAGGGCCGGGCGGCGCTGGGCGTCTCGCTGGGAACCGTTCTGCCCGAGGAGCGGTTGGCCGCCGCGGCGCGCTGGACCGGCAAGGCGCTCGTCGTCGCCGAGCGGCTGGGCGATCCTGTGTTCCTCGCGCACGCGCTTCGGATGCACGGCAACGAGCTGCGCAAGGCGGACCACGTCGGCGCGGCGGTTGTTCGATTGAGTCGAGCTGTTGCCGTGTCCGATGATCGGGAAGGACGGGGCGCAGCGTTCGCCCTGCTCGCACGCGCGGCAGGCGAACAGGGCAACGCGGACCTCTTCGACCGGGCGATCACCGGTTACCGCGACCTGCTCGACGCGGAAGCGGGGCGCGGGATGCTGTTCAACCGGTTCACGTCCCGGGAGATCGAACTCCGCGGCCTGATCTCGACCGGCCGCGCCGCCGAGGCCGTGCGCGCGTTGCAGACCGACGTCAGCGGCCCACCTGTCGCGCCGCAATGGCACATCATCGAGCGGGTGACCGCCGGGCAAGTGCTGCTCGCTGCGCAGCATCGAGACGGCGCGACGGAGGCGTTCCGATCGGCGTTGACCGCTGCCGAGGTCCACCGGTTGCCACACCAGGTGCAACGGACGATCCGAGCAGCCGACGACGCTGGTCTTGCCGAGATCAGTGCGGACGGTCGCGCAGCTCTTCAACGGTTGACCGATCAGCTCGCGCCGTCGTCGGCGAGGCGGTAGCCCGGAATCGTCCGAGCTTCGTACACAACGCGAGCTGCTATGACGTACCGGTCGGGCGGACGGCAGTCGGGGGGCATCCTCCACCCTGGTCAGGACGGCTCGCGTGCGCGCGGGGAGGCTGCCGACCGGTCGCGACGGCGCTCGTTCGGATCATCATTCGGTTCAGCTCTCGTGACGTGATTCGAATGATCCGATGTGATCACAATGGCGTTCCACAAGTCGATCGTCCAGAGCGAGCCCCTGTCCGAAGCCCTACCGGGTCACGGTGAAGGTCTTGAGGGCGCACCGCGCGCAGCGTGCCTCGGAGCGACTGACGGCAGGGCCAGCGTGGGTGGAGTCCGGGCGGGTGTTCACGCAGAGGAACGGCGAGCAGCTTCGTCCGTCGTGGGTCACCGACCGGTTCGCCGTGCTGGCTGGTCTCCCACCCGATCCGGCTGCACGACCTCCGCCACGGAGCGGCGACTCTCGCCCTGCGGCTGGCGTCGAAATGAAGACGGTTCAGGAGATGCTGGGCCGCAGCTCGATCACTGTGACGAGTGACACCTATTCGACGGTGCTCCCCGAAGTCGCCCGGAACGCCGCAGAGGCGATCGCCGGTCTGGTGACCCGTCGGACCGGAACCGATGGGCACATCGGGCACACAACGGCCGTCGCACAGCGGAACGGTCATGAAGTAAGCAGCGAGAAAAGAACAAACCCGCTGGTGAGAGCGGGTTTGAGGTGGCGCGCTCGGCAGGATTCGAACCTGCAACCTTCTGATCCGTAGTCAGATGCTCTATCCGTTGAGCTACGAGCGCATCGTTCTTCAGTTGTCACCCAGCCAAAGCCGGGTGTTGCGGAGGCTCCGGGATTTGAACCCGGGATGGGCGGTAAACCCAAACCGCATTAGCAGTGCGGCGCCATAGACCAGACTAGGCGAAGCCTCCCGGAGCCCTCGGCTACGACGCATAGATTACACATGCCACCGGCACCCAAGCAAAACGCCCCCCTCCTTGTCACGTCTGCCCTGGTCAGGCTAGGTGCGGACGGGTGGAGGGGGACGTTCTGGCGCAGGTCAGGGGGTGGCGGGGTGAGGTAGGTCTCGTGCCAAGTCGAGGAATGGGCGCAGCGCGTCGGGGTTGCGCAGCGCGTCCTGGCTGACGGCGCGCTCGGGCGGCGTGCCGGCCAGGATCTTCTTCACCGGCACCTCGCACTTCTTGCCGTTCAACGTCCTCGGGATCTCGTCCACGGCCACGAACCTGTTCGGCACGTGGCGCGGCGACAGGTTCGTGCGCAGTTCCGACCTCAGGGCCGGTTCGACGGTCTCCAGCGTGACACCGGGGTCGAGGACCAGGAAGCACAGGAGTTCGCCGTCGGTCCTCCCGGCGCCGGAGGTGTCGATGACGAGCGAGTCGGCGACGCCGGGCTGCCCTTCGACGACGCGGTAGAACTCGCTGGTGCCCATGCGGACGCCGCCGCGGTTCAGGGTCGAGTCGCTGCGGCCGTAGATGACCGCCGAACCACGTCGGGTGATCTTGATCCAGTCGCCGTGCCGCCAGACGCCCTCGAAGGTCGCGAAGTACGCGTCGTGCAGCTTGGAGCCGTCCTCGTCGCCCCAGAAGAACACCGGCATCGACGGCATGGGCTTCGTGATCACGAGTTCGCCCACCTCCTCGACCACGGGCGCGCCGGCCTCGCTGTACGCCTCGACGGCGGCGCCCAGGGCGCGGCACGACAGCTCGCCCAGCCACACCGGCAGATCAGGGGCCGCGGCGACGAACGCGGTGCACATGTCGGTGCCTCCGGAGACGGAGGCGATCTGGATGTCGGGGCCGACGGCGGACGCGATCCAGCGGAAGCCCTCGGGGGTCAGGGGCGCGCCGGTGGAGCCGACGACGCGGAGCCCGGTGAGGTCGTAGCGCTCGGCCGGGTGGAGGTCTTCCTTCAGGCACGACTGGATGTACGGCGCGGACGTGCCGAAGTACGTCACGCGGTGCTGTTCGGCCAGGTGCCAGAGGACGCCGAGGTCGGGGTGGGCGGGGCTGCCGTCGAACAGCACGACCGTCGACCCGACGAGGAGGCCGGAGACGAGGAAGTTCCACATCATCCAGCCGGTGGTGGTGAACCAGAAGAACCGGTCGCCGGGGCCGAGGTCGCTGTGCAGGCCGAGCATCTTGAGGTGCTCCACGACGATGCCGCCGTGCCCCTGGACGATGCCCTTCGGCAGGCCGGTCGTCCCGGACGAGTACAGGACCCACAGCGGGTGGTCGAACGGCACCGGTTCGAACGCCAGGTCCGCGCCGTCGTGGGACGCCAGCAGGGAGTCCCAGGTGACGGTTCCGGGCAGCGGGGTCCCGCCGACGTAGTCGATCATCACGGTGGCGCGCAGGGACGGGATCTCCGCCCGCAGCTTCTCCACGGTGGGCCGCACGTCGAACGCCCGGCCGTTGTACCGGTACCCGTCGACGGTCACGAGCACGGTCGGCTCGATCTGGGTGAACCGGTCGGCGATCGCCCGCGCGCCGAAGTCCGGGGAGCACGACGACCAGGTCGCGCCGAGCGACGCCGCCGCGAGGAACGCGATCAGCGCCTCCGGCGAGTTCGGCACGAGCGCCACCACCCGGTCGCCGGGACGGACGCCGAGCTCGACGAACCCGGCGCGCACGGCGGCCACCCGGCGCCGCAGCTCGCCGTACGTGAGTTGCGACGCCAGCCCGTCCTCGCGGTGGAAGATCACCGCGAGGGCGTCGTCCGGGCCCCTGAGCGCGTGCTCCGCGTAGTTCAGGGTGGCTCCGGGGAACCAGGACGCCCCCGGCATCACGGGGGCCTCCAGCACGCGGGTGGGCGGGCTGTGGAACACCACCTCGAAGAACTCGGCGATCGCGCCCCAGAAACCCTCCAGGTCGGAGGTGCTCCACTCCCACAGCGACGGGTAGTCGGGGAGGTCGAGGCCCTTGGACGTGGCCAGCCAGGAGCGGAACGCGGCCATCCGGCTGTCCGCGACCCGGTCGGGGTCCGGGCGCCACAGGAGTTCCGCCTCGCCGGCGGCGGTGCCGGCACGCATCTCGGTCATACCTGAAGTTCCTAGCCGATCGGACGGCCGGGAACCACAGTCACCACCCACACACCGGGTCAGTTCCGGCCGGCGCCCGCCACCAGTCCGTCGACGGCGGAGATCAGCCGCGACGCGTCCGCGGGCGCGACGACGAGCCACCCGTCGTCCCGGCGGACCAGGTAGCGGCCCTCGGCGGTGTCCAGCCACGACACGACCGCGCCGGTGGGGTGCAGGTACCCGGCGCGGTTGCGGGCGATCACGCCGACCTGGCCGCCGCCGCTGCGCGTGGTCACGGCGCGCATCAGCGTGTTGGCCTCCGGTTCCCGCAGGCCCGCGCCCCGCAGCACGTCGAGGAAGCCCTCCGTGCCGTCGTTCTCCCCCGCCTTGCCGGCGGCCAGGTAGTCGTCCCACCGCACGTTCACCGACCGGCCGCCGCCGGGTGGCGCGGGCGGCAGCGTGTTGACGGTGGTGGCGGCGAGCGCGGTCGGCCGGAAGCCGGTGACCTGCACCTGGTTGCCGAGCCGGCCCGCGAACGCGCCGTGCCACGCGGCGGTGGCCAGGCCGCGGGCCTGTGCGCCGCGCAGGGTGAAGAAGACCTCCAGGCCGATCTCGAACTCCGCGAGGCCGCGCAGCAGCCCGTACAGCTCCTCGTCCGGCCGCTGCACGGTGCCGAGGCCGCGGGACGCGAGGTCGCGGGACGCGGTCTCGACGAGCCGGTCGCGCTCGGCCCGGGTGTGCCCGAAGTGCCGGGCGCCGAGCGGCACGGGGTGGGCGTCGCGGTGGACGGCCTGCCAGAGCAGGAAGAACTCCAGTTCGCTGAGCCGGAAGACGCGTTCGGTCACAGCCCGATCACCGGTGGTGCGGCCTTGCGGTCGACGCCGAAGACGTTGTCGTCGTCCTCCAGGTACCCGGGACGGTTGCGGTCCCGTTCGCCCGCGCCGCCGGCGACGGGAGGCGGTGCGGCCATCGGCGCGGCGCCGATCATGCCGGACTGCGGCGTCACGGACTTCGGCGCCTGGAACGTGCTGGTCACGCTGCCGGGCGCGGGGCCGGAGCCGCCGCGTTCCGCGCCGAGCGGT
>NZ_JBHTLK010000124.1:0-20057 GCF_042678885.1 Saccharothrix hoggarensis | reverse complement strand
CCCGCACGCGGCGGCCGAGGTGGCGGCGCTGGCCCGGCGCCACCCCGACGCCCGCCGC
This sequence comes from Saccharothrix hoggarensis, assembly GCF_042678885.1. Taxonomy (GTDB): domain Bacteria; phylum Actinomycetota; class Actinomycetes; order Mycobacteriales; family Pseudonocardiaceae; genus Actinosynnema; species Actinosynnema hoggarensis. The sequence continues at coordinate 19,999 of NZ_JBHTLK010000124.1, read as the reverse complement.
CTCACCGGCCGCACCGCGCGGGTGGACGACGTGATCACCGCCCTGGACGGCGCGGAACTCGGCCACATCGCGGCCCACGGCCGGTTCCGCGCCGACAACCCGCTGTTCTCCGAGCTGCGCCTGGCCGACGGCCCGCTCACCGCCTACGACCTCGAACGCCTCGCCCGGCCGCCGCGCCGGATCGTGCTGTCCGCGTGCGACTCGGGCCGGTCGGCCGTCCACCCCGGTGACGAGGTGCTGGGCCTGGCCTCCGTGCTGCTGGCCCTCGGCACGACCACGCTCGTCGCCACCGCCGTCCCCGTGCCGGACCGCGCCAGCCGGCCCCTGATGCTCCGCTTCCACCGCCTGCTCGACGACGGGCTGACCCCGTCACGGGCCTTGGCCGCGGCACAGCGGGACCTGTACCACCGAGGTCCCCCGGCCGACCGCGTCGCCACCATAGGCTTCGTCTGCTACGGCGCGGGTTGACCGGGCGCGGGCGAATCGCTCGCCGCGCCCGCCGACCGGCCCTCAGATCGTCCCGGTGATGGTGGACTTAATGGCGAGCGCGGCGCCGGACCGGGCCCACTCGCTGAAGTCGAACGGCTGCACGTCGAGCTCGATCAGGTCCGGGTCGTCCTCGTAGGTGTCCTCGATGCCGTCGTGCACCAGCCGTGACGCCACCTCGTACAGCGGCAGGCCGTCCCCGGTCAGCACCACCTTCTCGGGGTCGATGACGTTCGCGACGGTGCCGATCAGCACGCCCAGCGCGTACCCGGCGTCGTCGAACACCCGCCGGGCCTCCGGGTCGCCGGCGCGGACCCTCGCCAACGCCTCGTCGTACGTGGGCCGGCCGGTGAGCCGGCGCATCATCACGTGGGTCATCAGGTAGCTGGAGGCGCATCCGCGCCGGCCGCAGCCGCACTCCGGGCCGTTCGCGTCGACCAGCGTGTGGCTGAAGTGCGGTGGCAGGCCGTGCGAACCCGCCACCAGCCCGCCGTTGACGATCAGCCCCGTGCCGACGCCCGCGCCGACGGTGATCACCGCCAGCGACCCCAGGCCGGCGCCCGGCCCGAACCAGTGGACGGCCGCGGTGAGGGCCTGCACGTCGTTGTCGACCGCGGTGGGGACGCCGGTCGCCCCGGCCACCTCCGCCTTGAGCGGCACGTCGACCCAGTGCAGGAACTCGTGGCGCGCGACCAGGCCGTCGAGCACGATCCCGCCCAGCGTCACGCCGATGCCCGTGACGCCGGGGAACCGGGCCGCGACGTCCGCGATCTGGGCGACGACCTCGGCGGGGTCGTGGGACCGCAACGGCTCCTCGGCCGTGGCGACCGGTGTCGCGGTCAGGTCGGTGACGGTGGCGAAGAGCCGTTCGGCGGTCAGCTTCACGCCGAGGAAGTGGTGGGCCGCGCCCCGCACGTGCAGCATCTCCGACGGTCGACCGGCGGAGGGCCGCGGTCGGGTGTCGCCCTCGACCAGCAGCCCCGCCAGCACCAGGGCCTTGGTCACGCGGGTGAGGGTCGGTCGGGACAGGCGCAGCCGCGCGGCGATCTCGGCCCGCGACAGGGGCCCGTGGATCAGCACTTCCAGCAGGACGTCCCGCGCGACCTCGGGCAGGTTCGGCCACGGCGAGGCGGGGCCGGGTTCCGGGGTCGTCGACCGCAGGCGCCGAGCCCCGCCGGCGCTCCCGACCGGAACCGTGCTTGCCGCCGCCGTTGGCGTCGCTCCGGGCATGTCCTGTTTTCCTCCGTCGGGGGACTCCCGAAACACGGCGTGTTCCTGGGATCGCTCCCACATCCATCGTCCCGCAAATGATTACGCAGCGCTACCACCAACCGACCTGTAACCACCCTAACCGACGGAACGGTCGACCGGTGCTCGCACACGTCGATCAGCCGACCCTGGCCTCCACGCCGCGAACGGACTACAGCACAGGCGGCACCAAGAGGAACGCGTTCACCACATCGGCCTCCGCAAATGGCGACAACAGCACTGGTCACTCGCTTGCTTCGACAGTTCTTGACTTCCGCGCGACGCCGGCCCTACCGTGGGCGCTTAAGTTCCACCGGGAAACTAATCGCATTCCCACCGGGCACCACCTCTCGTCCGACCGTGTCGAACCCGGCCCGGTCGGACGAGCAACGCTCCGAGTCGCGTCGCGTGCCGATCACTGAGCGACACTACGACTGGGAGCGCTCCCAGCTACACCACCGGCTGGGGCGCACAACCGACAGGTCAGTCGACTCAATGAGGTGTCGAAAGAGCATGAGAAGGAAAATCGCCACGATCGCCGCCGCGCTGCTCGTCGCGGCTGGCTTCGGGACCACGGCGCTGTCCCAAGCCCAGGAAGCGCCGGAAGCGGCGGTGGGCCTGCACATCCGCGGCACCGACATCGTCGAGGCCAACGGGCAGCCGTTCATCATGCGCGGGGTCAACCACCCGCACGTCTGGTACACCGGCCGGACGAACTCGTTCGCCGACGTCAAGGCGCTGGGCTCCAACACCGTGCGCGTCGTCCTGGGCACCGGCAAGCGCTGGGGACCGTCCACCGACACCGCCGCGGTGATCGAGCTGTGCAAGCAGAACCGGATGATCTGCGTGCTGGAGGTGCACGACACCACCGGGTACGGCGAGGAGGCCGCCGCCGCGTCCCTCGACGAGGCGGTCGACTACTGGATCAGCCAGAAGAGCGCCCTGGTCGGCCAGGAGAACCACGTCGTCATCAACATCGGCAACGAGCCGATCGGCAACACCAACGCCGCCCAGTGGACCGACGCCACGGTCAACGCGGTCAAGAAGATGCGCGCCAACGGTTTCCAGCACCTGCTGATGATCGACGGGCCGAACTGGGGCCAGGACTGGCAGCACATCATGCGGGCCAACGCGCAGAAGGTCTTGGACGCCGACACCCAGCGCAACACCGTGCTGTCGATCCACATGTACTCGGTCTACAACTCGCCTTCCACCATCGTGGACTACCTCGACCACTTCAAGGCCAACAACTGGCCGCTCGTCATCGGCGAGTTCGGCTGGAAGTTCGCCCCGAACGAGGTGGACCACGAGACGATCCTGGCCGAGGCGCAGGCACGGGGCCTCGGCTACCTCGCCTGGTCGTGGAGCGGCAACTCCGACCCGATCCTCGACATGGCCCTCGAGTTCGACCCCAACCGCCTGACCACGTGGGGTGAGCGCATCTTCCACGGCGCCAACGGCATCAAGGCCACGTCGAAGGAAGCCACCATCTTCGGCGGCGGCACCACCACAACGACCACGACCACCACCACGACGACGACCACGACCACGACGACCACCGACCCCGGCGGCAGCCTCCGCTGCACCGCCACCTACCGCATCGTCAACCAGTGGCCGGGCGGCTTCCAGGGCGAGGTCCGCGTCACCGCGGGCACGGCGGCCATCAAGAGCTGGAAGGTCGACTGGACCTACGCCGACGGCCAGGCCGTCACCAACGCCTGGAACGCCACCGTCACCACCAGCGGGTCCAGCGTGAGCGCCCGCAACGCGAGCTACAACGGCACCCTCGCCGCCGGCACGAGCACCACGTTCGGGTTCACGGGCACGTCGCGCGCCACCAACAGCGCGCCGACGGCCTCCTGCACCGCCGGCTGATCGGCCCACCTCCACCGTGCGGACGTCGGGCGCCCCCGGTCCGACGTCCGCACGTGGGCCGACAGCACCGTGGCGCGACGGCCGAGGCCGCCGCGCCACGTTCGCGGGTCGTGGTGCTCGGAGGATGACGTTCCCGTCCGGGGGGACGGCGGTCAGCTCACCGTGATGTTGGAGTTGCCGCTGCTCTGGTAGCCCTCGGTCGCCATGATCATGTAGTAGCGGAAGCTGCCGAGGGTCATCCCGGCGCGGGCCCACGCGTCGAAGTGGTTGCCGGTGGTGATGGTGCCGCCGGTCTTCTTCGCGGTGCGGACGCTCCAGAACTGCGAGAACGTCTTCGTGCCCTCGACGGAAGGCGCGTTGTACCGGGTCGTGTGGTAGATGTCGTACGTGCCGCCGTCACTGGTGACGGAACCGCGGCGCGTCCCGGTGGGCCGGTACGTGCCCCAGTTGTCGACGATGTAGTACTCGACGAGCGGGTTCGACGTCCAGCCGTAGAGGCACAAATAGCCGTTGCCGGACGGGTTGAAGCTGCCCGAGTAGCGCACGGTCCGGCGGCTGCCGGTGCTCCAGCCCTTTCCGGCGACGAAGTTCCCGGTGTTGCGCCACGAGGTGCTGTATTGACCGCCGTTGCCCATCGTCATCGAGACGGTGCCGTTGGCGTCGGTCCAGAACGAGTAGTAGTACCCGCTGTGGGTTCCGGTCTGGTTCGTGGTGACGGTCTGGGCGTGCGCGGTACCGGGCAGGATGAGCCCGGTCGTGGCCAGGGCCAGGGAACCCGCGCCGCCGAGGAACAGTCGGCGGCTGATCGAGCGGTTGGGGGCGCCGTCCATTTCGAGGGCGTCGTCCATACCGCGGGCGTCGTCCATGTGGATGCTTCCTCCTCATTGAGGCTGGCAAAGGGGCCAGGCAGCGTGGTAGACAACCGGGCAGTTCCGCCGACGGCCCGGAAATGGCCGTCAAGCGCTTTGGGTGACCCGGACCTGCATCGGTTGCGGTCTGTCGATGCAGTCAGTGTTCGGCCGACTCCGGCGGGTTGTCAATAATTATCGCAACCTTGCGAAAGGTTGCCGCAAGATTTCGAAATACTTGCGGTCGGGTGATTTCCGGTGGAATACCCGGTGCGAATGCGGACGGAAACCGAGCGCCAGGTGAACGGACTGCCGGCACGTCGCCGCGCGCCGTTGTTACCGTGGCGCATGGCCGTCGAAATCCCCGCGGTGGCGCTGGGTCGCCGCGAGCAGCTCCGCGACTTCCTCCGCACCTGCCGGGCCCGGCTCACCCCGCGTGACGTCGGCCTCGTCGCGACGGGCAGGCGGCGCACACCGGGGCTGCGCCGCGAGGAGGTCGCCGCGCTCGCGGGCGTCGGCGTGTCCTGGTACACGTGGCTCGAACAGGGCCGCGACATCACCGTCTCGGCGGACGTGCTCGACGCGATCAGCCGGGCCCTGCGGCTGAGCGACCTCGAACGCGCCCACCTCTACCTGCTCGCCGGGCTCAACCCGCCCCGCGTCGGCGGCGCGCGCGGTGCGGAGGTCACGCCGGAGCTGCGGCGCCTGGTCGACGCGTGGACGCCGCGTCCGGCGATCCTGCGCGACCGGTACTGGAACCTGCTCGCGATCAACGACGCCACCCGCACCGCGTTCGGCTACGACGACAGCGACCACAACTGCCTGATCTCGTTCTTCACCAACGCCCGGTACCGCGGCATGCACGTCCACTGGTCGGCGATCGCGCCGGTCGTCGTCGCCGCCTTCCGCGCGTGCGCCGCGCACTACCCCGACGACCCGGAGTACGGCCGCGTCGTCGACCGGCTCAGCGCCGTGAGCCCCGAGTTCACCGAGCTGTGGGCACGTCACGAGGTGGCCGCGGCGGGCCAGGCGGTGAAGGCGGTGCGCCACCCCGAGGCCGGCGAGCTCGTCTTCGACCTGACGACCCTGTCCGTCACCGACCGCCCGGACTGGTTCCTGGAGCTGTACAACCCGCAGCCGGGCACCGGCGAGCGGCTGGAACGCCTGCTCCGCGCCAACCCGGCCGCCTGACCGCCCCACCCGACCGCCCCGCCTGGCCGCCTGCCTGACCGCCCCGCCAACCCGGCCGCATGACCGCCCCGCATGACCGCCCCGCGAAGCCACCCGCGAAGCCACCCGCCGGAAGGTGGTGGTGCCGCTCCCAGGTTGAGCACGCACTGGTTGGCCCCGGCGCGCGTCGGCACGCTAACCCCATGACGCACAGCACTTCCCGCTTCGACGACAAGGTCGCGCTCATCACCGGCGGCACGAGCGGCATGGGGTTGGTCGCCGCGCGGAGGTTCCTCGCCGAGGGAGCGCACGTGGTCGTCACCGGACGCGACAAGACCCGGCTGGACGCCGCGGTGGAGGACCTGGCCGGCGGCGACCGCGTCCTCGCCGTGCGCGCCGACGTGGCCGACCTGGCCGACCTCGACGCGCTGGTGGAGGCGATCCGCGACCGGCACGGACGGCTGGACGTGGTCTTCGCCAACGCGGGCGTCGCGTCGTTCGGGCCGAGCGACGACGTCACCGGGGCGGAGTTCGACCGCGTGGTGGACATCAACTTCAAGGGTGTCTTCTTCACCATCCAGAAGGCGCTCCCCCTGCTGCCCGACCACGCCGCGATCGTGATCAACGCGTCGTGGACGCTGCACCGCGGCCTGCCCGGCGCGGCCGTCTACGCGGCGACCAAAGCGGCCGTGCACAACCTCGCGCACACCTTCGCGGCCGAACTCGCGCCCAGGCGCATCCGGGTCAACTCGGTCAGCCCCGGCTACATCGAGACGCCGATGTTCCACGACAACGTCTCCCCCGAGGCCCAGGCGGAGGTCGTCGCCGCCGTGGCCGCCGGTCGCATCGGCACCGCCGAGGACGTCGCCGACGCGGTCGCGTTCCTCGCTTCCGACGAGGCGTCCTACGTCAACGGCCAGGACCTGGTCATCGACGGCGGCCTGGTCGCCGCACTGCCCGCGGCGCACCGGTAACCGCGGCCGGTGCACGGCGAGAGCACGGGGCACCCGCCGGCCCGACCCTCACCGGGCACCAACCCCCGACGTCGCCACGGCGGCACGCACGCGCACGGCCGGACCCAGCGCCAGTTGGCCCACCGCCGCGACCAGGCACAGCACCAGGCAGGTGGTCCACAGCACCGGGGCGCCCAGCACGAGCAGCTGCGTGCCGCCGAGCGGCGCGAGGAAGGCCGCGAGGCCCCACGCCGTGCCGTACGCGCCGTTGTAGCGGCCGCGCAGGTGCGCGGGCGCGAGGTCCGCCACCACGGCCGCGCCGACCGAGTGCACCAGCACCTCGCCGAGCGTCCACACCACCATGCACAGCGCGTAGCCCGGCGTGGTGGACGCCAGCGCCGTGGCCCCGGTGCCGACGCCGAGCACGGCCATCCCCGCGGCGAGCAGCCGCGACCGGTCGAACCCGCCGAGCCGGTGCCCGATGACCGGCTGCACCACCACGACGACGATGCCGTTGACGGCCATCACCAGGCCGTACGCGGCGGGCGACAGGCCGTCCTCGCGCATGGCCAGCGGCAGGGTCGCGAGCGACTGGAGGAACGCGAACGCCACCAGCACCGTCACCAGGACGACGCCGAGCATCACGCGGTCGCGCGGCACGTCGAGCATGCGGCCCGGTTCGCCGCCGCCCGCGCGCCGTCCTCCGGTCTCCGGCACGGCCCGCCACACGAGCACCGCGAACAGCGCGCACGTGCCGGCGTCGACCCAGAACAGCGGCAGGAACCCCGCCCGCGCCAACGTCCCGCCGAGCACCATGGCCACCGAGAAGCCGAGGTTGACCGCCCACAGCAGCAGCCCGAAGGCGCGCGGCCGGTCGTCCGGGTCCACGAGGTCGGCGACGACGGCCTGCACCGCGGGCCGGAACACGTCCAGCACCAGGCCGAGCAGCAGCGCCAACGCCAACAGCACCGCCACGTCGGTCGCGTAGCCGACGCCGACCATGGTCGCCGCCGTGGCCAGCAGACCTCCGGCGAGCGTGGCGCGTCGGCCGACGCGGTCGGCCAGGACTCCGCCGATGAGCGGGGAGAACACCTGGCCGACGCCGACGAGCGCCAGCACCGCGCCCGCTTCGGTGACCGAGAGGCCGCGGTCGGCCGTCAGGTACAGCGCCAGGAACGGCACCACCATCGTGCCGAGCCGGTTGGCCAGGGTGCCCGCCCACACCACCCAGAACGGCCGGGGCAGCCCGCCCAGCCGGACCCGGAGGAACCCCGGCGGCGCGGCCGTCACCCGACCGCTCCCCGGTAGGAGCTGAACGGCTTCGTGAGCGCGCGCACCCGGCTCTCCTCGCCGACGACGCCGACCGCGAACACGTCGACGTCGGCCGCGGTCGAGCGGGCCACCAGCTCCCGGTACTCCTCGAAGCTGTTGCTCAGCTCCCGGCCCTTGGCGCTGAACGCCGCGTGCGGCAGCCCTTCGTCGACGGCGGCGGCGAGCAGCTTCTCGACCTGGCCGGGGCGTCCCGTCAGGACCACCGTGTCGAACCGGATGCCCGCGTGGCGCACGCCGTCGAGCCCCACGACGCCGCCGGCGGCGTACAGCCGGGGTTCGAGGTGCGCGAGCTGTCCCATCAGGATCGCGGCCGCGTTGGCCGCGGCGGCGGGTTCCAGCCGCTTGTGCACGACGATGGCGGCGCGCAGGGTCGGTGACTCGGTCAACTCGGTTCCTTCCTGGCGAACACGACGAAACTCATGGGGGTCCCCGCGGACAGCGTCCGCACGGTCCTCATGCCGTAGCCGTCGGCGGCGATCCGGTTGGTCACCGCGCACGCGCGGCCCGGGTGCTCCACGGCCTGCTTGCAGGCGGCGCTGTTGGACGTCGACGTGCGGACCTCGCCGACCCGGCACGGCAACCCTCCACGAGCGCCCTGGTCGCCGGGTGGTGGTAGAGCACGTCGAACTCGTCGGAGTCCGCCGCCCCGTCCGCGGCCCCGGCGGGAACGGCGAAGACCATGTCCGGCAACGTGCTGAGGAACGTGTCGACGGCGCGGAGTTCGGGGTTGAAGAAGAACTTCCGGATGTCCGGGTACGCCGACGGCACGAGCAGCACGTCGTGGTCACCCGCGAGGACCCGTTCGGCGGCCAGTTCGAAGCGCGGATAGCCGACCACGGAGGCGACCCGGTTGCGCGCCCAGCGCCGGCCGACGATCACCGAGCAGGTGAGGCCGGACGGCTCGTCGGCGAGCGTGGCCAGCGAGCGGTATTGCGGTGAGTACGTGAGGTCTTCCTGGTAAGCGATCACTGTTCCCCCCAACAGGTGAAGTCATGCCAGTTCGTAGAAGCCGACGCCGTCCAGGTAGCGCAGGGTGCCCAGATCGCGTTGGACGATCTCGTCCACCTCGTGCATGAAGGTGACGATGACCGGGTAGGTGGTGTCGTCGACGGTGCGGCGCAGCCGGTCGCCGGGACGGGTCAGCTCCCACAGCTCGTGGAAGCTCTCCAGCGCCCGGACCCGGTCGATGGCGGTGTAGCGGCGCAGGGTGCCCTCGACCGGCGAGATGAGCGCGGCCCACGAGAAGTGGCGCCGGACCTCGTAGTCCTCGCCGCGCCGGGCGTGGAAGCGGTCCGGGCGCAGCGCGGCGTCGACCACCCAGTCCAGTTGGGAATCCCCGGTGGCCAGCCGCGCGTAGTGCGGCAGGTCACCGCCGGAGACGCGCGCCCCGACCTCGATCAGGCACGGCCCGTCGGGGCCGAGCTTCAGCTCCGCGTGCGCCGCGCCGTGCCGGATGCCGACGGCGTCGAGCACGGCGAAGGCGTAGTCCACCACCTCGTCGTGGCGGGGGCCGCGGCGCGGCACGAGGTAGCACGCGCCGGACAGGTCGGTGATCCCGTTGACGGAGAACCGCCGGCTCCGCCAGAGGTCGCACACGTGGTGCGCCCCGTCGCGGCTGACGGTGTTGACGATGAACTCGGCGCCGACCAGGTACTCCTGCGCCACGACGACGTCGTTGGCCTCGGAGAACACGTTCTGCCGCGCGGTGATCGCGTCGAGCGCCGCCGCCGACTGCTCCGGCGTGTCGCAGAAGGACACACCGTCGCCGCCCGCGCTGCGCACCGGCTTGACCACCACGCGCCCGCCGGTGGCGCGGTGCCAGGCGGCCAGCTCGTCGCGGTCACCGGTGCGGATCTGGCGCGCCGCGCGCAACCCGGCGGCCCGCACCGCCTCGACCATCGCGTGCTTGTCGCGGCGGGCCGCCCGGGACGCCGTGCCGTTGTGGGGCACTCCCAGCGCCTCGCCCAGCACGTCGGCGAACGCCACGCCGTACTCGCCGCCGGGCACCACGGCCACCGGCCGGTACGGCTCCAGCGCGGCGACCGTCCGGCCCAGGTCGCCGTCGTGGACGACGTTGTCCCGGTAGTGCTCCCACGTCGGCGTCGACGTCCGGTACACCCCCGGCGGCTCGGGCGCGCTCTGCACCCGCACGCACTCGGCCCCCGCCGCGAGGAACGCGGGCGCGAGGTGGCGTGCCGTCTGCGGCACGCCGTGATCCGCCGTCTCGTACGTGTCCACGAGCACGACGACGGCACGCTGATCTGCCACTGGATCCCCCCGAATCCCGCCGGGCACCCCCCAGTGACTCTGCCCGGTCGGAGGACACCGTAACCAACGGTTCTCCGCCGGCCCACCCAATTCGAGTGGAATAACACGATCGGGCGCATGTTTGTAACGCGCGCATTTTCGGCACGAAGATCGTGCGTTATCGCGCGTGTCGGTGCGGCGGCGGCGCCGGTGTGACCCAAACCCCGACGGTCAGGTGCCGAAACCGAAGTCGATCCACTTGACGGACGGCACGGCGTCCAGGTGGTCGAGGTCCGACGGCCCGATCCCGGCGATCCGCACCGCCACGTGGCCTTCCCGGTTCCGCCACGGCGCCCGCGGGTCGATCGCCGGACCGACGTTCGCGATCGCGGAGTCGCCCAGGAAGATCCGATGACCCGGCCGCGGCCACCGCCACCCCGCGAAACCGACCTCCTCCAGCGACGTGAGGACGCCGGGCAGCAGGTCGGCGGGCAGCTGGGCGCACAGGCGGCCGAAGTCCGCCGTCACCACCAGTTGCGCGAGCGCCAGGTGGACCAGGAACTCCGGGAGGGCTTCGGGCACCGGACTCCGGTCACCACCAGGTTCGCCCTCGTGGACCCGGTCCGGCTGCCCGACGTCGAACGACCAGGTCCAGTCACCGGTCGGGTCCTCCATGAACACGGCCTCGCCCCCGTCCGCCCGGACCTGGGCGGGGCGGTAGACCCTGGTGCCGCCCGACTGGAGCCGGGTCCACCGGGATTCGAGGCCGTACCACTCCCTCAGCGGCGCGGGGAGCCAGGACGCCTCGGCCGGCACCGTCCACTCGGGAGCACTCGGCGGGCCGTACCAGCGACCCAGCAATTCCGGGACGTCGATGCCATCCGGGTCGATCACCCCCACATTATGGCACACGGCAGTTCTTTCCCCGCGAATCTTCGCGGCCCATTGTCGAAATGGAGAACGGCTCCCGGCCGACACGGGTCGACCGGGAGCCGCACACCGCTCACCCGTTAATCGGGACCGCCGATGAACATCCTGTTCCTGAGCGCCCCGGCCTCGTTCTGCCAGACGACCAGCAGTCGGCCGCCTTCGGGGAGCATCGACCGCATGGCCGGCACGCAGTACTTGCACGGGCCGTAACTGCCCGTGATGTAGAGGACGGCGTTGAGGCCGGTGCTCCGCATCAGGGCCGCGGTCTGCGTCTCCAGGTGGTGGAAGTTCTCGCCCGTCGCCCCGGGAGGCGCGACGTAGTCCCCCCGGAGGTTCCGGCCGTCGCCACCCGACGACAGGGTGAACGTCGAGCCGTCGTCGAGGACGGCGTGCCCGGACATCCCGCCCGGGCGGTCGAAGCTGTCGGCCGACTGGCGGGCCTTCTCGACGCCCGCCTTCATCGTGGCCTGGCACGGGATCGAGTTGTTGTGGACGAGGACGGCCACGGACCCCGCGACGACGAAGTACGTGTGGACGCCGTCGACCGTCAGGTCGAAGGTGCGGTGCGTCCCGTGGTAGGCGCGGACCGCGTCGACCTGGACGTGCGTCCCCGCCGACGTGCGGAGGGTGTCACCCGGCTTCAGGTGCCGGGCTTCGACCCACCGCCCACGGCCCGCCGACCAGAACGGGTGGTCGTCGGTCGCCGTGACGGTGTGCTCACCGCCGTCGTCCCGCACCACGAGGTCCACATAGGACTTGTCGTGGTCGGTCCGGATCGAACGGGTGACCTGCCGGCGTTCGCCCTCGCCCTTGGCCGGGTCGGCGGCCAGCACGGTGTCGCCCGGCTTGACGTGCTCGATGCGCTTGCGCGTGCCGTCGGCGAGGAGCACCAGGGTGCCCGCCGGGAAGCTGTGCGTCTCGCACTTCTCCGGCGCCTTCTTCTTCGTCGCCGCTTTCGCCTTCGCGGCCACGGCCTTGGCTCGTTCGGCCGCCTTCGCCGCCGCCTTCCGGGCGGCTTCCTCGGCCAGCGCGCGGGCCTTCGCGGCCTTCTCGGCGGCGGCCTTGGCAGCTGCGGCCGCGGCAGCCTTGGCGGCTTCGGCGGCCTTCTCCGCGCCCTGGATGATGGCGCGCGCCCACTTCAGCTCCTGGAAGAAGGTGACGACGGCCTTGCCGGCGCGGAAGATGGCCTCGGCGATCTTCTTGGCCTTGAAGATCTTGCCCCACGGCAGCGCGCCGATGATCATGGAGACGCAGGCGCCGATGTCGCCCTTCAGGCAGTTGACGATGTCGTTGATCCCCAGGAACTCCATGAGGATCTGGCCGCTGGCCTCCAGGATGACGTCGACCAGGCTCTTGCCCTGGATCTGCTGCGCCTTGGCGACGTCCTCGGGGCTGGGCCCGGTCGGTTCCGTCGCCCCGGTCTCGGACGCCGAGCCGCTGCCGCCCCCGCCGTCGACCACCGTGCCCGTGGGGTCGGTGTAGGACAGCGGGTTGTTCTCCGCGTAGGCGTACGCGGAGATGGCCGGCCCCGGCACGGGCATGGGGTCGGTGCTCGTGAAGCGACCTGTGTCGGGGTTGTAGTTGCGGGCCCGCAGGTAGTAGTTGCCCTCGCCCGACGACGAGTCCTGGTACGCGCCGGTGAACTTCAGCGGGTTCGCCGGACCGGTCGGGTCGCCCGGCGCGAGCGTGCCGCCCCGGCGCGGGTTGCCGAACGGGTCGTAGTCGTAACCCGCCTCCGGCACGCCGGACGGGCTGAGCATGTTCGCCACGCCGCCCAGCCAGTCGTGCGTGTACGGGTGGGCGCCGGTGGCCGCGTCGAGCAGGGCCAGCGGCTCGTCGTCGGGGCCGTACGCGAAGCCGCGGCGCTCGGTGGTGGCCCCGGCGGCGTTGACGGTGGTGTCCAGGGCGATCTGCGGCAGGGTGCCGTTGACGTCCCAGCTCCACCGCTGCGTGGTGGCGGCCTGGCCCTCGCCCGACGTGGCGGTCAGGCGCAGGCCGGTGGCGTCGTAGGCGAACGTGGTCGTGCGGCCGCCCGTGGTGGCACTGGCCAGCGTGTTGTCGAGGTTGTAGGCGAAGGTCTCCCGGCCCGCCTTGGTCTGGTTGCCGTTGAGGTCGTAGTCGTAGTCGATGAAGGTGGCCCGCTCGCCGTGCTCCTCGCCGTCGGGGGCGCTGCCGGCGTGCCGCTGGTGCACGGCGCGCCGGACGAGCTGGTCGGCGGCGTCGTAGTGGTAGCGGGTGGTGTCGCTGCCGGCGGTGCCGGTGCGCTTCTGGGACAGGCGGTTGCCCACCAGGTCGTAGGTGTAGTCGATGCGCCCGGCTGCCTGCGCGTGCTCGTCGCACGTCGTGGCGGCGTAGCAGGCCGAGGCGACGCGGTCGGCCGGGTCGTAGGCGTAGGCCACGGCCTCGGACACGCCGCCCCGGGTCGTGGTGACCTTGACCGGGTTGCCGACCGGGTCGAGGTCGAGCCGGTAGGCCGAGATCGGGTCCTGCACGTCGGCCGGCGCGCCGGTGCCCTGGCCGCGTTCGGTGCCGATCGCGGTGAGGCGTCCGGCGTCGTCGTAGTCGCGCCGCTCCACGAGGCCGGTGGCGGCCGGCAGCGTCGTGGTGGTGCGGCGGCCGGCGACGTCGTACCCGAACCGCCACGTGCCGGCCCGGGAACCCGTGCCGCTGCCGCTGACGGTCAGCTCGGACAGGCGACTGTCGGCGTCGTACCCGCTGGTGACGCGGGTGCCGTCCGGGTAGGCGCGGGAGGTGATGTTGCCGCGCGCGTCGTACTCGTAGTCGAACGTCTCGCTGCGCCCGGCCGCCTCCTCCCGGGTGACGCGGGTGATCTGGTTCTCGTCGTCGTAGGACACCTTGCGCACGCCGAGCGGGTCGCCGTACGCGGTGACGCGGTCCTTGGCGTCGTAGGCCCAGGAGTACTTCGGCCCGCTGTCGCCGAGGGCGCGGGCAACGCGCCGTCCGACGATGTCGTAGGTGTCGACGATGGTCCGCTTGGCGCGCTCGGCGTCCCCGAGGTGGTGCTCGTGCGGCCCCCGGGTGATGGCCGCGACGAGGTTGCTCTCCACGTCGTAGGTCGCCTCGACGGCGCGGCCGAGCGGGTCCGTGGTGCGCGTGGGTCGGCCGGCCCGGTCGTAGTCGATGCGCCGGACGTGGTGGTTCGGGTCCCGGATCGTCGCCAGCAGGCCGTCGGCGTGGTAGCCGTAGACGGTCGCCCCGCCGTGCGGCTCGTGCCGGTGGTACTTCGCGTCCGGCGCGTGGACGCTCTCGATCTGGTTGTCCTCGCGGTACCGGTAGTGCGTGGTGTGGTTGTTGGCGTCCGTCTCCGACGTGAGCCGGTTGTTGGCGTCGTAGGTCGACACCGTGACGTGGTCGAGCGGGTCGATCACCTTGGTGCGGTTGCCCGCGAGGTCGTACTCGAAGTGCGTGGTGAACCGCTCGCGGTCGGCGCCCTGGACGTTGCCGCGCGGCTCGGTGGCGCTGAGCAGCAAGCCGTCGTCGCTGTAGGTCCACGTGGTGACGCCGCCGGTGGCGGTCTCCTGGCGGATCTTGTTGCCGGCCTCGTCGTAGGTCCACTTCGTGGTGTTGCGGCCGCCGTCGGTGGTGGACGTCTGGCGGCCGTTGCGGTCGTAGCCCATGGTCAGGCTGCGGCCCAGGGTGTCCTTGGTCGCGGTGACCCGGCCGGTGTTGTCCCGGTCGAACGTGGACGGCTTGTTGAACTCGTCCACCGTGGACGTCGTGCGGTCCAGCTCGTCGACCTTGATGTCCTTGTGGACGACCTGGCCGTTCGGGTACGGGCGCGAGATGCGCACCAGGTTGTCGTTGGCGTCGTAGCGGTAGGTGGTGGTGAAGTCCGCTTCGACGGCGCCCGGCACGTTGCCGCGCGGCGAGACCACCTGGTGCAGCATGCCCTTGGCGTTGTAGCGGTAGGCGGTGACGACGTCCTGCTCGCCGCGGCCCATCTCGATGCGCACCGAGCCGCGCCGGCCCGCGTTCGTGTAGGTGATCGAGGTGGTCTTGCGATGGTCGGTGACGGCCGCGAGCCGCCCGTTGGCCAGGTAGCGGTTCTCGATCGTCACCCCCTCCGGGTTCACGGTGCGGACGACGCGGCCGACCTCGTCGTGCTCGGTGCGCGACGAGTGCCGCTTGCCCGGCTCGCGCACCTCCACCACGCGGTCCTGCGCGTCGTAGCGGAACCTGGTGGTGAACTCGTGGCGGTCCGCGCGCGGCGCCGTGCCGCGCGGGTCGATCGACGCGACGCGGCGGCCGGTCTCGTCGTACTCGGCCTCGCCCCGCCGCCCCTCCGGCGAGATCACCGCGGCGAGGAGCCCGGAGTTGGGCCGCCCGGGCGCGATGTACTCGTACCGGGTGACCTTGCCGCGCTGGTCGGTGCTCGTGGTCCGCAGGCCGCGCTCGTCGTAGGTGTGGCTGATCGAGTGGTTCTCGGCGTCGGTGCTGCGGACCAGCTCGTTGAACTCGTTGTAGGTGTTCTTCCAGACGTTGCCGTTGGCGTCGGTGAACTCGATAGGGTTGTTGCGGTCGTCGTACTTGGTCTTCTCGTCGAAGCCCTGCGGCGCGGCGCGGCGGATCGGGTTGCCGTTGGCGTCGTGCTGCGACTCGTGCTGGTTGTGGTTGCCGTTGACGACCAGGTTGCGGTTGAGCGAGGCGTCGTAGCGGTGGTTGTCGGTGTCGCCCGCGCCGCGCCTGCTGTGCAGCAGCACGTTGCCGCGGTAGCCGTCGCGGACGACGACGCCGTCCGCGTCGGTCGTCGTCGCCTCCTGCTCGGCGGCGTTCCACGCGAACGTGGTGGCGTTGCCGAGGGCGTCGAGCTGGCGCGCCATCCGCCCGGACGGGTCGTACTCGTTGCGCACCAACGTGGTGCGGTGCGGCTGCGGCTCCCGCACCTCGGTCAGCCGGCCCTCGGCGGAGTAGCCGTAGCGCCACTGGCCGGCGCGGGCGTCCTTGTAGACCGCCAGCCGCCCCGCCTCGTCGTACTCGTACTGGACCTTGCGGTGGTCGGGCAGCGTGATCGAGCGGATCAGGCCGTCCACGACGCGCGCCCGCGCCACCCGGCCGGACGCGTCGGTGACGGTGATCTCGGTGTCGGTGTACCCGACCGAGACCCCCACCCCGCGCGGGGAGCGGATCGACACCAGGCGGCCCTGGCCGTCGAAGGCGTGCACCACGCCGGTCAGGGTGGTGAGGTCCCAGCCGGCGTCGGTCCTGCGCAGCGTGGAGCGGACGCCCGCGGGCCGCTGGTACGCGCCGTCGACCAGGCGGTACCGCACCTGCGCGCCGTCGTCGGCGAGCACCATCGCGCCGTCGTCCACGGGCGTCACGCGCATCCCGTACGACCACGCCCAGCCCGGCCCGAACAGGCCCGGCTGGGTCAGCGTCGAGGAGTACACGCGCGTGGACGTGAACGGCACGCCGATCGACGCCATCTTCAGGTCGGGCTCGATCCGGGTGAACGCGCCGGTCGCCGTGTTGACGCCGTCGCCGCGGAACGCCTGCCGCGCGCCCGTCGTGCTCAGGGCCGCGCCGCAGCCGCAGCCGGACGTCTGCTCGACCGGGATCGGCGGCGGGTCGACCGTCGTGCGGGGACGCGCCTTCGGCGACGGCGCGGACACCAGCTCGCCACCCTCGTCGAGGACGGCGGCGAGCGTGACGAAGTACTCCTTGGCCGGGTCGAGCGCCCAGCCCTCGCGGCTGCCGAACGAGCGGCAGAACTCGCGCACGGCGCCGCAGGGCACCTGCAGCTCCGACCGGGGCAGCACGGTCGACGCCTGCTCGGTGCCGGTGGCGGCGTCGAAGACCCTGGCGCGCCACGACGACCACGGCCGCACGTCGTCGTGCACGTCGAAGTAGGCCACCAGCGACGTGTCGCCGAGCGAGAACCCCGGCCTGACCAGGACGCCGGCGAACACCTCCTCGGCCTGCGCGGCGGCCTGGCCGGGCTTGCGCACCCGCTCCCAGTCCTCGGCGGACAGCCGCACCGGCTCGCCACCGGCGCGCACGCCCGCGGGCACGACCGGCGGCCACTTCTCCGGGGGCACCGCCTCGTCCGGCCGCGCCGACGCCGGAACCGGTCTGTCCACCGGCCCGGCACCCGGCGTCACGCCGGGCACCGCGCCCGCCGCACGCGCCCACGTGACCGGCTGCAAGAGGCTCGCCGCCACCACCAACACGCTCACCGAGGCCAGCCATCGGACCCGGTTGCTCCACCCCACGGCTCGGTTCGTCACCGCTCCCCCACCACTGATCCCATTCCGGAAAAACGCAGAACAAAACTGCGGCATCACCGGACTGGAGGCAGCACCGGGCACCACCGAGACGGATACATGAAACCGGCTCACGCACGCGACGCACAGGTCGAATCACTCGACAAGGGCCGGGACACGGCGACACGAACAAAGCGGAACTCGCACCGCGGAACAGGACGACACGACCGCCGAACGCCACGACGAGGTGGCGCCGACCGACCCGGTCATCCGACGTCCCCGCAGGCTACGACGTCGTCGCTTCCCCACCAAGCAGCATAAACATCCCCCGTACTGTTCCGCGCCCACCGAAGTCGAAGGCGCGACAGCACTGTCCCACCGATCCCGGAAATCGCGCAACCACAAACGTCCAACCGAGTGACCCACCACCGGAATTCACGACGGTGGGGAATAAGCACCGGCGGACGTTGATCACATTCCACACGGTCGACGGGGAATAGCCGTCCCACGCACGGCAGATCGATAAAGCAGGGGACGTGTCCGGTGAGGTCGCGTCCCGCCGGGCCGCCGTCGGCGCGACGTCACCACCAGCTCCACACGAACCCGAACCACGGCGCGTCGGCCGTCACGTACGTCCACGTCACGACCGCCGGGCACGAGGCGGTGTCCGTGCGGCGGAACTCGACGGTGATCCGGTCCTGGTCGCCGGACAGGCCGGTCCGCAGCGGGACCGCCGGCCGTTCAGCGGGCAGCACGCCGGCGCTGGTGTGCCCGGTGGCGGTCAGCGTCCACGACACGCGGGCGTCCGGGCAGTCGTCGCGGGCGAGGGCGAGCACGCCGCCGACCCGGTCGGTGTCCCGGAGGCTGGTGCTCCACGTCGTGCTCACCGAGCCGCCGGCCGGCACCGACCACCGGTAGTCCCGTTCCCGCTCGCACGGCACGCCCGGTTCGCGCAACGCCGAGCACTCGTATGAAGGCCGGTCCTCCGGGGCGTCACCGGCGACGTGCGTGAGGCGCGGCCGGACGCCGGGGGCGAGCAAGACCGTCAGGAACCCGGCCACCAGCACCGCCGCGACGAGCGCCGCCACCGCGAGGACCAGCCGTTCGCGCCACACCACTACCGGTCGCGGCTCTTGGCGACCGCGACGGCGATCGCGTCCACCACGGCGGTCGCGAGCACGAGGACGACGGCCGCTACGAGCAGCACGGGCGGCACGACCGTGTCCCACCCGAGCACCAGGTAGAGGATGAACAGGGCCGCGGCCCCGAGGGCGAACACCTTGACGCACAAGCGAAGTCGAGTCCTCCACCGCTGCTCCACCGCGACCTCCCCGGTCTCTCTCGAACGTGCCTCCAAGGTCCCACGACACCCGTGGCCGACGGGGGTGGTTGGCAGGTTCGGGCCAGGCGGGCGGATGTCGTCCGCGACGCGGAGTGTCCTTCCGCCACCACCGGGAGGTGGCTGGTATTACGGTGTGGAGCGACCGGACGTGGCGCGACCAGGGTGCGAGGGGCAACTACGGTGACCAGCTGGATCGACGTGATCAACTATGTCCGGACGCGGCACGAGGTGCTGGAGGAGACCGACAGCTGGCTCCGCTTCCGGCTCGACGCCGAGGACGGCCGGACCCAGCAGGTCGCGGTGCACCACGTGCCCGAGTCGGACGGCGTGGCGTGGGTGGAGATCTCCTCGGCCGTCGGCCGGGCCGACGCGATCGACCTCAGGCGCCTGCTCGAACTCGCGGGCACGGCGGCCGTCGGGGGCGCGGCCGTGGTGGACGGCGTCGCGCTGCTCAAGCACACCGTGCCGTTGGAGGACCTGAGCGTGCGGGAGGAGTTCGAGCGCCCGCTCATGCTGCTCGTCGCCGCCGCGGACGCCTTCGAGCACGAGCTCACGGAGACCGACCGGTTCTGACGGCCGCGCTACATCCGGCTGAGGATCATGCCGTTCCACCACAGGTCGAGATCCTCCAGCGTGTCGTTCGTCGCGCCGGGCGGGGTGATCAGGGTGCCGGTGACGGAGGCCGGCGCGTCGGTCCACCACACCGCGCCCGTGCCGCCGTCGAGGTAGCAGGTGGTGAAGTCGCCGTCGAGCGGGCCGGACGTGTCGCGGTAGTACGTGGAGTAGTGCACGGCGTGCGTGGTCGGCCGGCAGCCGCCCTGCGAGTCGTCGCGCGGGATGCCGCGACTGGTGACCACGCCCAGGAAGTGCGCGTCCTGGGCGGCGCGGGTGGCGAACAGGCGGAACTCGGCGCGGGCGGGCGGCGCGAACCGGCCGTGCGCCTCGTTCGGCTCGGTGCACACGACCTTCGCGGTGACGCCTTCGCCGTCGGCCGGTTCGGTGGCGCAGGAGGGGTTGCCCCGGTAGACGCCGGGGAGTGCCGCGAGCAGCGCCAGTTCCTCGGGTTTCGGCGCCGGTCGGGTCGTGGTGGTCGGCTCGCTCTTCGAGCCGCGCGTGGTCTTGGCCGACGTGGTGGTCGACGACGTGCGCGTGGTCGGGGCGGACGTGGTGGGGGCGGTCGCGGTGGAGGAGCCGCCGGCCGACCCGCCGATGCGCGTGCTGCCGTCGAGCAGCGGGTAGACGAGCGCGAGCCCCACCACGACCGCCGACGCCGCCGCCACGCCGAGGAGGACGCGGCGGGCTCTCGACGGTGGCCGCGGGGGCGGGCCGCCGGTCGGCTGGGTGGGG
>NZ_JBHTLK010000123.1:0-20144 GCF_042678885.1 Saccharothrix hoggarensis | reverse complement strand
CGGTCCCGGACCTGCCGCGGGAGGCGGCGGGGTCGGGTGAGGCGGGACGGGACGCGGCGGGACGGCGGGGGGAGGCGGGACCGCGGGGTACGGCGGGGCGGCCGGCGGCGGCTGCTCGACCATGGCGCGCATGTCCTGCGGCGTCACGCCGAACAGCTGGGCCTGCGTCTCCAACACCTGGTCGGTGAGGTTCAGGTCGTCCCCGAGCGCGGTCTCCACGATCCCGGCCTGGCGGCGTGCGGCCTCGGCGACGGCCTGGCGCAGCGTGCCCATCAGCGCGGCGGCCAGCGCGTGCGGCGGCCGGCGCATGGCCTGGTCGGTCAGCCGGATGTCCCTGATCGCGCCCGACGGGCCCGCCACGACGGTCACCGCCCGGTCGGGCGAGGTCGCGACCACTTCCAGCGCGGCCAGTTCCTGCTGCATCCGGTCGATGCCCTCGACCTGCTGGTCGACGCGGCGCAGCTGGGACTGGAACTGCTCGAACTGGGCGACGAGCTGGTCGAACTCGGCCGACACGACAAGACCTCCGGGCAGTGCTGGGACGTCGACGACACCGCGGCGCGCCGGTGAGCGGGGCCCATAGTGGCAAGGGATCACCACGCTTCGTGCCCGAACGGGTGAAAAGGGTGGCCGGTGATCCCTCCGACCGATCGGCGGCTTCCTCCACCCCACGGGGGTTGGGCAGCATCGGCGGGTGACCAGACGACTCCGCGCGGTGATGACGCTCACACTCGGTCTGACCCTCCTCGCCCTCCCCGCCGTCGCGCACGCGCAGCCCGCGCGGTGCTTCGACCCGAACGCCCCCACCACCGTGGAAGAGCAGCGGCTGGACGACCGGCTCACGCCCACCGGACCCGAGGTGGGACCGGAACTGGCGCGGTTGGGCGGGTTCGACGACGACGTCAGCCGGTTCGCCGCACGGCTGTGCGAGCCGATCTCCCGCGCCCAGGCGTTCCACCACGCGCTCGCCGGCGGGACGGAGCTGTGGCGCACGGCGGTGCGGCGGGCGCAGTCCGCGCAGACCTGGGACTCCTACGACGACCGGCCGCTGTACTGGGCCCGGCTGCTGGCGACGAAGGCGCTGCGGCAGTGGCAGCCGAGCGGGTGGCGGCTCGGCGCGGCGGACCGGGCGAAGGTGGTCGACGCGTTCGACCGCGCGTCACGGGGTGTCTCGGACCTGCGGTTCGCGGACGGCGTCCGGCGGGTCGCGGTGACCGGGTTCGACCCGTTCCAGCTCAACGGCCCGTCCGTGCGGCGCAGCAACCCGGCCGGCGCGGCGGCGCTGCGGCTCGACGGGAGGGTGCTGGCCACGCCGTCCGGGCCGGTGGTGGTGGAGGCGGCCGTCCTGCCCGTGCTGTGGGGGGCGTTCGACCAGGGGATCGTGGAGCGGTTCTACGGCGGCGCGCTCGCGTTCCGGCCGGACGCGCTGGTCACCGTGAGCCAGGGCCGGCCGGGGCGGTTCGACGTGGAGCGGTGGGCGGCGCGGTGGCGGGGCGGGTACCCCGACAACAACGAGGTCGCGGCGCGCGGCGCCGTGCCGGACGCGGCGGGGTGGCCCCAGCCGGCGCACGAGTTCATCGAGACGACGTTGCCGCACCAGCGCCTGGTCGACGCCGGGACCACGCCGTTCCCGGTGTTCTTCAACCGGTCGTTCTGCGAGTGGCCGGTGGGCGTCCCGCCGGGCACGGGCACGCCGAGCTGCCGTTCCGACGAGCCGACGCCGGGCGCGGCGGCGGCCTCCGGCAGCGGCGGCGACTACCTGTCCAACGAGTCGATGTACCGGGCGAACCGGCTGCGGCTGGGCCTGGGCGCCACCGCGACCGCGGGCGGTCACCTGCACACGCCCGTGCTGGGGCAGCCCGCCGACCCGGCCGCGCTGACCGATCCGGTGTTCGAGCAGGACCGCCGTGCCATCGCCGATCAGGTGGCGGCGCTGGTGTCAGTAATCTGACCGGGTGAGGGGCTGGCGGGCGGCGGTCGTGGCACTGTCCGCGCTGGCGCTCGCCGCCTGCACGGCCCGGGTCTCGGGCGTGCCGGACGCCGAGGTCGTGTGGACGTCGATCGTCCCGACCGTCGACGAGCTGCCCAAGCCGGGCCAGTGCACGAACACCGGCCTCGACGTCCTCGACTGCGCGGCCGAGCACGAGGCCGAGGTCACCTCGGTCGGGCGGCTGGACGGGCTGACCGCCGAGTACCCGGAGGACCGCGACCTGCGCCGAGCCGCCCTGCCGCCGTGCCGCGCCGCGCTCACCGCGTACCTGGGCAGTTCCGACCACGACGCCACCCGGCTGCAGGCGCAGGCGCTCTGGCCGAGCCGCGACGGCTGGGCCAGGGGCGACCGCTGGCTCCTGTGCACGGTGGCGGAGTTGAAGCCGGACGGCAGCCGGGTGCGGCGCAAGCACTCGGCCAAGGACCTCCTCAAGGCGGCCGGGTTCAGCACCGTGCAGCTGTGCGCGACGGCGTCGCCGGGGAAGGACAAGGACGCGGGGATCACGGCGTGCGACCAGCCGCACCGGGCGGAGGCCGTGCCGGGCGTGCTGACGCTGGGCACTCCGCAGGACCCGACGCCGTCGCTGGACCAGGTGAACGCCAAGGCGGCCGAGCACTGCGCGAAGGCGGTCCGGAACTACGTCGGCGCGGCGCGCGAGGACGTCTTCGCGTCGTGGCGGGCGTTCGGCAGCCTGGCCTGGTCGGAGGGCTACACGTCGGCGGTCTGCTACGCCGAGGCCACGCGCCCGTTCACCGGGCGGCTGTGGGGCCTCGGCGCGAACCCGCTCCCCAGCTGACCCACAGGCTGTGCACAGTTCCATCCACACCCTGTGGACAACTAGCCGCGTCGTCCCGACAGCATCACCAGCAACACGCCCACCACGACCGGGATGCCGCTCTCGAACACCGTCCTGAGCACGGGCAAGAACGGGAAAGTCTCCAGTTCGTACAACACCGAACCGGCGAGGGCGGCCATCCCCATGACCAGTGGCGCGGCTGGGGACAGCTTCCCCGCGCACACCAGCGCCACCAGGAAGCCCGCCACCCCGAGCGCCACCAGACCCTCGGTCCGCGCCCCGTCCGCGAGGAGGTCGAGCGCGAACGCCAGGACGAACACCGCGGCCGCCGCGCCGACCGCCCCGAGCAGGACGCCGGCCACGTGCCACCAAGGCGATACCCGCCCGCGGGCGGGCTCAACCGCACCACCCGCCGGGTGGTACCGCTCGATCGTCGTGCTCGGCTCGGTCCGCGCCTCACGCAACCGGTCGTAGTGGAGGCCGCCGAGGAAATCGTCCTGTTGGGACATACCTCATTGGTACATCCGGACGAGTCGCGACGCGCGGTGAGCAACCAAAAAGAGACCCGGTGGACGTCGTTGGCCACCGGGTCTCACGCCCCAAGGGGGTCTCAGGGGTGCGGGCTCAGCCGAGGCGGAGCTTCAGGGCCTCCAGCTCGTCGCGCAGCGACGTCGGCACCTTCTCGCCGATCTTGGCGAACCACTCCTCGATCATCGGGATCTCGGCGCGCCACTCGTCGGCGTCGAACCGCAGCGCGGCCTCGACGTCCTCGCGCGGCGCGTCGAGGCCGTCCAGGTCCAGCTCGCCCGCCGTGGGGACGTGGCCGATCGGCGTCTCCACCGCGGCGGCCTTGCCCTCCAGGCGCTCGACGGCCCACTTCAGCACGCGCGAGTTCTCGCCGAACCCGGGCCACAGGAAGCGCTTGTCCTCACCGCGGCGGAACCAGTTGACGTAGAAGATCTTCGGCAGCTTGTCCGCGTCGGCCGACTTGCCGGTGTCGATCCAGTGCTGGAAGTAGTCGCCGGCGTGGTAGCCGATGAACGGCAGCATCGCCATCGGGTCGCGGCGCACGACGCCGGTCTTGCCGACGGCCGCGGCGGTCGTCTCGCTGGACAGCGTGGCGCCCATGAACACGCCGTGCTGCCAGTCGCGCGACTCCGTGATCAGCGGGATCGTCGTGGCGCGGCGGCCGCCGAAGAAGATCGCCGAGATCGGCACGCCGTTCGGGTCGTCCCACTCGGGCGCCTTGATGTCGCACTGGTCGATCGGCGTGCAGTAGCGCGAGTTCGGGTGCGACGACAGCTCGTCGCTGTCCGGCGTCCAGTCCTGCTTCTTCCACGAGGTCAGGTGGGCGGGCGGCTCGCCCATGCCCTCCCACCACACGTCGCCGTCGTCGGTGAGGGCCACGTTCGTGAACAGCGAGTTGCCCTTGGCGATGGTGCGCATCGCGTTCGGGTTGGTGTGGTAGTCGGTGCCGGGCGCGACGCCGAAGAAGCCGTTCTCCGGGTTGACCGCGTAGAGCCGGCCGTCCTCGCCGAACCGCATCCAGGCGATGTCGTCGCCCAGGGTCTCGACCTTCCAGCCGGGGATGGTCGGCTCCAGCATGGCGAGGTTGGTCTTGCCGCAGGCGCTCGGGAACGCGGCCGCGATGTAGTACGCCTTCTGCTCCGGCGACGTGAGCTTCAGGATCAGCATGTGCTCGGCGAGCCAGCCCTCGTCGCGCGCCATCACCGAGGCGATGCGCAGCGAGTAGCACTTCTTGCCCAGCAACGCGTTGCCGCCGTAACCCGAGCCGAACGACCAGATCATCCGCTCTTCGGGGAACTGCGTGATGTACTTGGTCTCGTTGCAGGGCCACGGGACGTCGTCCTGGCCGGGCTCCAGCGGCGCGCCGATCGAGTGCAGCGCCTGGACGAAGTCGGCGTCGTCACCAAATCGGTTCAGCGCCTTCGTGCCCATGCGGGTCATGATGTGCATCGAGACGACGACGTACTCGGAGTCCGTGATCTCCACGCCCAGCATCGGCTTCTCGGCGTCGAGCGGGCCCATGCAGAAGGGGATCACGTACATCGTCCGACCGCGCATGCACCCGCGGTACAGCTCGGTCATGATCGCCTTCATCTCGGCGGGGTCCATCCAGTTGTTCGTCGGGCCCGCGTCCTGCGGGTCCACCGAACAGATGAAGGTGCGCTCCTCGACCCGTGCCACGTCGGTGGGGTCCGACGCGGCCCAGAACGAGTTGGGTTTCTTCTTCAGCGGGACGAACGTCCCCGCGTCCACGAGCTTGGCAGTGAGCCGGTTCCACTCGTCCTGGGAGCCGTCCGCCCACACGACCTCGTCGGGGCAGGTCAGCTCGGCGACCTCGCGCACCCAGGACAGGAGGCGCGGGTGGTTGGTCGGTGCGTGGTCGAGACCGGGAATGGTCACTGCCGTCATCTCGTCTCGTCTCCTAGCTGAGCGCCAGCCCACGGTGGACGCCGTCGTCCTGGTGGGACGTCCTCGGGAATAGCTCCGCCCGCCCGGTGGAGGGCGTGCCGTTCAATGGGATAGACGGAGGTTAGCCGGGTTAATCCTCGGTAACGCACATCTGACCTGTCGGCTGGCTCACAAAACCGATTCTGGAATCGATTCAGCACCCGATCACCACAAATCGCCCTGTGACCTGGGCTTTAGTTCCCGGAATGCAAGTGCCGCCAGTGCGTCGATCGCCACACGTTCAGGTGTATAAACAGCGACTTCGTGAGAGCGCTCCCATGACCGCACGAAGAAATTGCTGCGGCACAATCTCCGGATTACTCGACCGTTTCAGGAACGGCGCACGCACGTTCCGGGTAACGCGATCGGCGACTGTTCCACCTGTGCCACAACGACTTCATCGATCACGCACAGCGCGCCACCGCGGTGGCAGACGATGTCCGATGTGCGCGTTCCCGCCAGGTCCACGCCGGTCAGGTCATCGGTCGAGGCGCTTGTAGTACTGGACCTGGGGGAACGCCGTGAAGCCCGCGCGTTCGTAGGTGCGGCGCGCGGGGGCGTGCCCGGGATCGCCGCCCGTGCCGACGACGGCCAGCGTGACGCCCGCTTCGCGGAGGCGGTCGACGGCGAAGGAGGTGAGGGCGGAGCCGATGCCCTGCCGCTGGTGGTCGGGGTCGACGGCCAGCATGTGGATCTCGCCGTCCCCCACCCGGATCGCGACGAAACCCACGGCGCGGTCCTGTTGGTCGGCCACCCACACGGCTGTCGCGTCGTCCCGGCAGACGTCCTCGACGGCTCGGGCCTGCGTCGACTCCCAGTCCGGGAACAGCGCGGTGTAGATCGGAACGCCCAGGGCGGCGCGGAACGAGGCGAACACCGGAGCCCACGCGCGCAGCGAGAACTCCACGACGGTGCCGATGTCGTCGGCCGTCAGCGGGCGGATGACCATGCGGCCATCATCGCGACAGGCGCACGACCCCCGCACTCGAATTCGCGGTCAGGTCCGCCTCGGCGCGGGCGATGGCCGCGTCGAACGCCGACCGGAAGTCGGCGATCGACGTGTCCTCCAGCTGGAAGCAGAACTTGTCGTCGGGGCCGAGCAGCTCGACCACCCCGTTGTTGACGTTGATCGTGCACACGGCCGCCTCGCCCCGGTCGGTCTGGCACCGGAGCAGCCACTCCCGCCGCTCGCGCTCCTTGCGGATCACCCTCTGCGCCACGCTTCTCTCCTACCTGGTTGTATGTCATCGAACACGCGGAGTAACCCCTATAGATTAGGGTTCAGATAGCCCGTTAGCGATAACCCGGTGGAGTGGACACATGGCGCTGGCGCGGCAGACCATCGAGCGCCTGCAACTCGGGCTCGCCCTCACGCGGCTGCGCAACCAGGCAAAGAAGTCACAAGGCGAGGCCGGCACGGCGATCGGGCGCACGCCCGGCCGGATCAGCCAGGTCGAGAACGGCAAAGGCGGGCTCGGCGTCGACGAGCTGGCCAAGCTCCTCGACTTCTATGGCGCACACGGCCGGGAACGCGAGACGATCCTCGCCCTCGGCGCCGCGGCCCGGCGGCGTGCACCTCGTCGAGGATATGTCGACAACCTGCCTGAGCCCTTCCAGCGCTTGGCGGAGTTGCAGGCCGCAGCCACCAAGGTCCGCTGGTACGAGTGCGGTGTGATCCCCGGCTTGGTCCAGTCGAAGGACTACGTCCGGGCGATCATGGCGCTGTCCAACTCGATCTACTGGCCCGATTCCGAGTCGGAGACCGCCGAGCGCACCGCCTTCCGCCTCGACCACCAGCGGCGGGTGTTCGAGACCGGCGCGGCCAAGCGGATCGAGATCGTCTTCACCGAGGACTCGCTGGACAACGTGGTCGGCGACGAGTCGGTGATGCGCGGCCAGGTGCTGCACCTGCTCCAACTGTTGGAGAGCTACCCGGACCTCGACTTGGGCGTGATCCCGGCGGGCACGTCGAACAACCCGGCGCTGGGCGGTGGCCTGGTGGTGCTGGACTTCGCGCAATCCACGCCGGTGAGCTTCGCGACCAGCCTGCACGGCCCCGCGCCCTACTACGATCAACCCGAGGACGTCGAGCCGATGCAGCGGATCTTCACCCGGGTCAAGGAGCTGGCTTTGAGCCGCGCGGACACCCGAGCGCTGTTGATCGAGCGGATCAGGGAGGGCACGTGATCGCGCGAGACACCGGGTGGTTCAAGAGCAGTCGCAGCTCCGGCGGTAGCAATGCCTGCGTCGAGGTGCGGTTGACCCCGGCCACCGTCGGCGTCCGGGACTCGAAGAACCCCGACGGACCGCACTTCGCGTTCACGTCCCGCGCTTGGGGCTCGTTCGTCAACCGGCTCGCCAACCGCTAGTAGACGGCCGACACGTCCCACTCGACGCAGGTCGGCCGGAGGCCGGTGCGCATGAACTCGCGCAACGCCTCCTGCCAGAGGTCCAGCGGCAGCACGGCGCGCCGCGGGAACTCGGTCATCACCGCTTTGTCGATGTACAACGACGGCGCGTCGGCAGGCGGTGTCCAGCTCTTGCACTCGGCTATCCACACCCCACCATCCGGGGACGTCCCGACGAAGTCCGGAGCCGATCCGGGTACGAAGTCGCGGGGTCCCATCGCCAGGATCGCGCCGACGCCGCCGGCGGCGTCGGCATCGACCTTGATCTGGTGATCAGGGCGTCCCCGACGACCGACCTTCGGCCGCTCGCGCGCCACCAAAACCGGTGGATTCGGTTGGTGGTTGGCGAGCACGTAGGCCAGGACTTCAGCCAACTCCGACTCGGATCGCACGGTCTGCGGCGAGTCCGAGGGCACCTCGGCCCGGTGGTACCAGACGTCAAGGGTGTAGCTCACGGTCGTCCCCCCTCTCAGGGAAGCGCCTCTTCCTCACCGGGTCGTACACGGTAAGCACCTGTCCGGGTAGCAGCACCGATTCCAGCAGCTCAGCGCAGCTTATCGGCCCGGTGCACACCAAGTTGTTCACGATCACCGTGGCACTGTCGGTCCCGCTGACACGTAATCGCCACGCCGCCTTCATCTCGACGTGCTTGGCGACCTCGGGAAACCCGGTTCGAGGCACTTCGTCCTGCTCGATCAGGAAGTTGGCGATCCGCCGGTGTTCGTCGTCGGTCTCACGCCCGCTTTGGACCAGTTCGCTGTAACCGTCCTCGTCGAACAACCACCCGCTGGTCACGTAGGTGGGAAGCGCCTTGCGCTGCTGCGTGTCCCAGCCATGTTCCGATGAGGTCTCGGTACGTCGGCCGACATCGATGGCCAGGTGAGCCGAGTAGTGCTCGGCACGGGCGATTCCCATCGCCAGCGCGTCACGAAATCGCGCCGTGCTGTCGGATACCTCAGTCCAGGCACCGACCACTTCGGCGGCATCCGCTTCGAGGGACGACGCCCCCTGGAAAGCCTCCTCGACGAGGCCGACCGCCTCGTCGGCGAGGTCACCGGCCGCCGTCAGCGCCACCACGGCGTCACGTGCCCTGGCCAACGCCGCGTCGATGGCGGCGGCGACTTCGGCGAGGCTCGCGGGCACCACGGGCTAGTTCGGGCTGATCCACTGGCCGGTGACGGAGTCGATCCGCACGACGCCCGAGACGGTGACCTTGTCCTCCGACCAGGCCTCGTCGCTGTCCGGCGTGTACTTGCCGTCCTCGCCGATGCGGCCGTGCTCGACCTCGGTCCACTCGTCGTCACCGGTGTGCTTGGACACCGTGACCTCGCCGTCCTGGGTGATCTCGGTGGCCAGGTCGGCCTTGCCGTCGCCGTCGGCGTCGGTGAACAGCCAGGTGTCGCCGTCCTCGTCCTTCACGACGGCGGTGTCCGCGCGGCCGTCGCCGTCGGTGTCCTCGGTGGCGGGGCCGACCTCCTGGTCCCTGCCGTCCTCGACGTCGACGACGATGGACTTGCCCGCGTTGGTGTTCGTCTCCCGGCTGTGGTCGTCGTCGGGGTCGACGGCGACCCACTCGCCGGAGCCCTCGTCGAACTCGGCCTGCCCGGTCAGCTCGCCGTCGGCGTCGAACGTGCTCATCAGGTCGGCGTCGCCGTCGCCGTCGGTGTCGCTGAACGCCAGGTGGCCGCCGTCGTCGGTCTCCACCACCGCGCTCTCGTCGACGCCGTCCTCGTCGAGGTCGTAGGTCGCCTCGGCGGTGTACTCCTCGTCGCCGACCGTGACCTTCAGCTCGCCGTCGGTCGTGCCCGTCTCGTCGATGTACACCGTGTCCCACCCTCCCGCGTGCTTGTGCCGGTTGGACTCACGTTATGCCTGTTCGGTTCCGCCGGGGAAGGTCGGGACGCCCGGCCACCGAAAACGGCCCGCTTGCCACCACCCTGGGTGATCGATCGTCCGACGCCCGCCGCGACGGCACGGCGCCACCGCCCACCTCGGGACGACCAGGGTCGGTCGCGGGTTCAGGCGCGGTCGCGGACGGCCCTGATCCGGGCCAGCAGCTCGTCCACCTTGGCCCGGCCCGCGGTCAGCTCGGCCAGCCGGCGCGTGACGGCCTGCAGCGCGCGGGTCCGCTCGCCGGCTTCCATGCGCAGCGCCTTGTCGACCTCGCGCAGTTCCGCCTCGATCGCGTCGACCCGCTTGCCCAGCGCGTCGTCCAGCGCCAGCGACAGCTGCTGCTCGGCCTCGATCAGCTGCTCCGCCACCAGCTGGTCCACAGTGGACCGCGCGTCGGCGATGGCGTCGGACAGCCACTGCTTGAGGTGCTGCTTGTCGGCCGAGTGCTTGCGGGTGCGGGCCATCCACCAGCCCGCGCCGAGGCCGAGCGCGATCGTCACCGGCAGCACGACGGGGTTCAGCGCCGCCACCCCGAGCCCGGCCAGCGGCAACGCGGCCAGGCGGCCCACGCCCAGGCCGCCGGACACGCCCATGAACACGAGCAGCTTGTCCTCGGCGGTCGGCACGCGCTTCTCCGGCGGACGCAGGACGACCGGCGGCGTCACGCCGCGCGCGAACTGGCCCCGGATCACGGCCAGCTCCTCCGGCGAGAACAGGTCGGCCAGCGCCGAGTCGGCGACGCGGGACAGCCGCCCGGCGAGCCCGGCGCTGATCCGGCCCGACACCAGCTGCAACGCCGTGTCGACCTCCTGCGGCAACGCCGCCAGCCGCTCGCGGTCGGCCGAGTCGATGGCCGTGCGGAACCACGTCTGCACGTCGCGCATCTGGCGGCTGACCTCGTGCGCCCCCTCGACCCTGGCCCGCTGCACCTCGCCGCGCAGCCGCACCTGCCAGCTCCGCGTGGACGACCGGCGCTGTGAGTTCAGCTCGTCACGGCGTCCGCGCAGCGTCTCGGCCTCCTCCTCGCCGGACGACAGCGCGCGCTTGTCCGCCTCGCCGCGCGCGATCAGCTCGTCCAGCACGGTCGCGAGCGCGCGCAGGCCGTTGGCCTCGCCGAGCATCGCCGCCCGGCCCACCACCAGCTCCTGCAACGCCTCCTGCAACGCGCCGACACCGGACCGGTCGCGCAGCATGGCCGCCGCGTCCGGGTTGGGCGCCTTCGCGGCCAGCTCGAACATGCGGGACGACACCGGGTGGAACGTGGCCCCGCGGAACCGGGGCGCGTGCTCGGCCAGCAACGCCTGGTCGGCCTCCAGCACCTGCCGCCAGCCCCGGAACTGGTCGACCTTGGTCAACGCGAACACGACGGTCTCGACGCGTTCGCCGACCGTGCGCAGGAAGTCCAGCTCGCCGCGCGTGAACGGGGCCGAGGCGTCGACCACGAACAGCAGAGCGGTGGCCGTGGCGGCGGCCTCGGCGGCCAGCTCGCCGTGCACCGAGTCGAGCCCGCCGACCCCCGGCGTGTCGACGACGGACAGCCGTTCCAGCAGCGGGATGGGGGCCTCGACCTCGACGTACCGGGGCGGCAGCATGCCCTCGGGCAGGTCGTGCGCCGCGGACACCCAGTTCACCAGCTCCGACCGGTCGAACGGCACCGGCGACATCGACCCGGCGTAGCAGGCGCGGGCGGACCACTCCTCGCCGTGCCGGAACACCAGGTACGTCGCCGTCGCCACCTCGGCGTCGACCGGCGACAGGCCCGGTGTCGCCAGCAGGGCGTTGACCAGGGAGCTCTTGCCGCGGTTCGTCTCGCCGACGACCACGACGGACGCCGGGCCGCCGCGCCGGGTCTCCACGAACGACGCCGCCGCCGGGTCGAGCCCGCGGACCAGGTTCGTCAGCTTCTCCCTGGTCTGCCGGACCGTCTGCGGGAGGGTGCTCACCGGCGCCTCAGCGGGCCGTGTAGACGGTGACGATCGGCGCGCGCAGCGTCCGGCCCCGGTCGGAGAAGCCGACCACCTCGGTCTCCGCGACCACGCCGTCCAGCGACGCGTCGTCCGTCGGCACGGTGCCGCCCGCCTCGTGCCGGGACGGGTCGAACCGCTCGCCGTCCGGCCGCAGCGCGGTCACGCCGATGCCCGCCAGGCCCTCTTCGAGCCGTTCCACGACCCCGGCGCTGCGGGCCCGGTCCAGCGCGTACAGGCACAGCTGCACCAGCGTGCGCCGCTCCGCCAGGGCCTGGTCCAGCAGCTCACCGGCGATGGTGGTCTCCAGCGTCGTCTCCACAGCGTGGTCGGACGCCGCGCCGACCGGTTCCGTTCCGCTCATCGCCGCCCCCGCAGTTGTTGCCAGATCAGGAAGTACGCCCGGTGCACCACGTGCGCCACCCGGCTCTGCGCGGGCGTGGCGCCGAACGACGCGAAGGACCGCCACCAGCCCGCCCGTTCCAGCGCGTAGGCCATCAGCTCCCGCGGCGGCCTGCCGCGCAGGCCGAGCTGCTCGGACAGGTCGGGCGAGCTGCCGAACCGCAGCACCTCTTCCACCAGGTCGGCGGGCATCGCCACGGCGCCGGACGCCACCAGCGTCAACGCCTCCAGCAGCCGCAGCTGGTGCGCCTCGGGCTTGGCCAGCAGCACCTCGATGGCGTCGTGCACGCGCTGCCGCTCGTTCGGGTCGCCGGAGGCGGCGGCCAGCGCGGTCACCGAGGCCAGCGCGGCGGCGGCCTTGATCCCGTCGGCGCGCGAGCGGAACACCGCGTTGAGCTTCGCCCGCACGCCGTCCAGCCCGGACGCGTCGAGCAGCTTGCGGCGCAGCGCGCCCGCGGTGATGGCGGGCTCGGCGTCCACGGCTTCGAGCGCCTTGCGGATGCCGTACAGGTCGAGCTTCTCCAGCAGCCGGGTGCGGGTGCCGACCGGCACGTCGCACTCCCAGGCCACGAACAGGTCGGCCGAGATCAGCATGGTCTCGCGGGTCGCCTCGTCCAGCTCGGCCAGCTTGCGCAGCGCGTCCGCGTCGGCCGACGTGAAGCCGCCCGTCTCGGTGGACTCGGCGACCAGCCCGATCACCGGCAGCACGTCCGCGACCCGCGGCTTGAGCGTGTGCGCCTGGCGCTCGGCGAGGAGGACGGCGGCCCGCCACGTGTCGCCGTCCGAGCCCTCGACGGTCTCGGCGGCGATCGTGTCCGCCTTGTTGAGCACCGCGATCGCGTTCACCGGGCCGGCCTCGCGGCTCGCGGTGGCGGCGGTGAACGCGGCCAACGCCTGCTGGTCGTCCGCGCGCACGCCCTGCGTGACGACGTACAGCACGGCCTCCGCGCCGGCCACGGCGTTGCGCGACACCGGGTCCAGCTCGCCGCCGAGCAACGCCTCGGTGCGCGCCACGGACGCGGCGTCCAGCGAGCCGAGGCCGGGCGTGTCGATCACGGTGAGGTCGCGCAGCACGGCGTTGGTCAGGTACGCCTCGATGTGGGACACCTTGTCGAAGTCCACGCCGAGGTCGGGCGGGATGCCGCCGTTCGGCTCGAACGGCAGCACCTGCTTGCGGCCGTCGGTGAACACGACCTCGATCCGGTCGACCGTGCCGTACTGGAAGCGGGTGACCAGCCGGGTGCACTCGCCCACGTCCGTCGGCGCGACGCGACGCCCGATCAACGCGTTCACCAACGTCGACTTGCCGGACTTGATCCGGCCCGCCACGGCGACCTGCAGCGGCGCGGACAGCCGCCGCAGCACCTCGCGGAACCCCGCCGCGGTCGCGGGCGACACCTGGGGCTGCAAGCCGACGCACAGGTTCGCGACCGCCGCCGAGAGCGGACCGGCGAGCTGCTTGGCCTGCGTCGTCACGCCGAGATCGTGCCACGTGCGGTTGACGGGCGGTTTGCGAACCGGATCTCACGGGTATTTCCGCGATCGACGAGGGAGGTCAGCCATGGAACAGGGATACGCGGTGTTCCTGCTGCTCGGCGTGGTGCTGGTGCTGATCGACGGCCAGCTCATCTACCGGGGCGGCAGGGGATACATGAGCCGTGCGTACGGCGACCCCGAGGCCGCCAAGTCGATGACCCGCCTGGCGACCGTGCTCTTCCACCTCGTGGTGCTCGGACTGCTCGCCATCGTGTCGATCATCTCCGTGGACACGGGCGACCCGGTCAAGGACATCGTCGTCAAGCTCGGCGTGATGCTCCTCGTCCTGGCCCTGGTGCACGCGGTGACCATGATGATCCTCGGCCGAATCCGCGACCGGCAGCTCCAGCAGCAGCTGGCCGATGAGATGGCCGAGGACCACCGGCAGTACGAGCAGCAGCGGGCCGTGCCGCCGCAGACCCGGGTCGAGCAGACCCGGGTGGAGCAGACCCGCGGCGCGCCCGCGCCCAGGGTCGAGGAGCACGTCGACCCGACGCAGATCAAGACCGTGCGGTAACCGCGACACACGGCGATCCCGACGCGGCGGCCGGCGCGACCCGACGACACGGGCGCGCCGGCCGCCGCGTTTCGCCCGGTCAACGGGTCGGGCGGGCATCCGCCTCCAGGACTAGCCGGGGTCATTCCGTGGCGCGACGCGCGGTCGGCCGGCCGGTACCTAACCTGGTCACGTGCGGCGGCTGAGCCTGTGGATGCGAGCGCACCCGGTGTTCGGGGACTCCCTGATCGCCGGGGTGCTGCTCGTGTTCGACCTGGGCACGATGGCCGCCGCCGGCACGCGGGTGCCCGGCTCGGCGCTGCTGTTCGTCGGCGCGATGATGATCGCGCCGGTCGTGTTCCGCCGGAAGTACCCGCTCGGCTCGTCGTACGTGATCCTGTTCGGCGGGTCGGTCCAGCTCTTCACGCACGGCGACATCAGCGACGGCGCGCCGTTCCGGCTGGCCGACTTCGCGCTCGCGGTCGGGCTGTACACGGTCGTCGCGTACGTCGGCAGGCGGCAGGGTCTGCTGTACGCGATCTGGCTGGCGGTCGGCACGTTCGTGTGGGCGCTGTGGCGCATGGGCGCGGGCGCCGAGGCCGCGTTCATGGTGTTCGTGATCGCCGTCGTGTTCGCGTTCAGCTGGGCGCTCGGCGAGTTCGTCGGCGCGCGCCGCGCCTACCACTCGGAGCTGGAGCAGCGGCTCAAGCTGCTGGAGACCGAACGGGACCAGCAGGCGCGGATCGCGGTCGGCGAGGAGCGCTCGCGGATCGCGCGCGAGCTGCACGACGTCGTCGCGCACGCGGTGAGCGTGATGGTGGTGCAGGCCGACGGCGCCGGGTACGCGATCAAGAGCAACCCGGACCTGGCCGAGGCCGCCGTGCGGACCATCGCCGACACCGGGCGGCAGGCGTTGACCGAGCTCCGGCGGCTGCTGGGCGTGCTGCGGTCGGAGGACCAGTCGGGCACGCAGTGGATGCCGCAGCCCGCCGCGGGCGACCTGCACGAGCTGGCCGACACGTGCCGGGCGGCCGGGCTGCCGGTGGCGCTGGAGACCGCGGGCGACCTCGGCACGCTGCCCGCGGGCCTCGGGCTCGGCGTGTACCGGATCGTGCAGGAGGCGCTGACGAACACGTTGAAGCACGCGGGCTCCGGCGCGGCGGCCACCGTCCGGGTGGCGCGAACACCCGACCAGGTGGAGGTGGAGGTGACCGACGACGGTTTCGGCACCCCGCACGACCTGGTCGCGGTGTCCGGCGGCAACGGCCTCATCGGCATGCGCGAACGCGCCGGCGTGCTCGGCGGCACGCTGGAGGCGGGCCCCAACCCCGGCGGCGGGTGGCGGGTTCGCGCCGTGCTCCCGCTGACTCCGTCATAGGGTGGTCCGGTGATCCGAGTCCTGCTGGTCGACGACCAGGAACTCATGCGCATGGGCTTCCGGATGGTGCTCGGCGCGCAAGAGGACGTCGACGTCGTCGGCGAGGCGGGCAACGGCCTCGACGCCGTGCACCTGGCCGAGCGGCTGCGCCCCGACGTGGTGCTGATGGACGTCCGCATGCCGGTGCTCGACGGGGTCGAGGCCACCAAGCGGATCGCCGAGGCGGGCACCGCGAAGGTGCTCGTGATGACCACGTTCGACCTGGACGAGTACGCGTTGTCGGCGTTGCGCAACGGCGCCTCCGGGTTCCTGCTCAAGGACACCCCTCCGGGTGACCTGGTGTCCGCGCTGCGGGCCGTGGCCAGCGGTGACGCGGTCGTGTCGCCGTCGGTGACGAAGCGGCTGCTGAGCCGGTTCCTCGGCGACGGCGGCGGCGAGCTGCGGGACGCGGCGGTGCTGGAGGCGCTGACCGAGCGGGAGCGCGAGGTGCTGGTGCTGATCGCCAAGGGGCTGTCGAACACCGAGATCGCGCGGAAGCTGTTCCTGTCCGAGGCGACGGTGAAGACGCACGTCGGCCGTATCCTGGCGAAGCTGGAGCTGCGGGACCGGGTGCAGGCCGTGGTGCTGGCGTACGAGACGGGGCTCGTCCGGCCCGGCGACGTCTGACCGGGCGCCCGGTCGGACGTGCGGCCGGTCGGACGTGTGGACGGGCCGGACGAGCGCCGGGTCAGCGGTACTTCGACACGTCCGCGGTGGTCGGGTCGACGCCCGGTTTGAACACCTCGTCGTACCAGCGGCCCCAGTCCGGCCGCGAGCCGTCGAGGTCCGTGAAGCCGTACTCCCGCATGAGGGTCCACGACGCGAGCGCCTTGCCGGTGAACCGGTGGCGGTCCGGGTCGGCGGCCAGCGCCGCCACGCCGCGCCCCACGTAGTGCGGCGTCTCGGACATCGCGTAGTGCGGCTCCTTGGCGATCGCGTCGCGC
The DNA here is from genome assembly GCF_042678885.1 of Saccharothrix hoggarensis. Taxonomy (GTDB): domain Bacteria; phylum Actinomycetota; class Actinomycetes; order Mycobacteriales; family Pseudonocardiaceae; genus Actinosynnema; species Actinosynnema hoggarensis. The sequence goes on along the minus strand of NZ_JBHTLK010000123.1, from coordinate 3,823 downwards.
CAGTTGGCCTCGGTCACCCCGAAGTGCTCCAACATCTGCTCCGAGCGCAGGAACCCCGGCGTGACGGCGACCGACGTGCCGCCGTGCGGCTCCAGCTCCTTCGCCAGCACGGTGCCGAACCGGCGGATCGCGACCTTCACCGAGTCGTAGGCCAGCGACCCGCTGTAGAACTCGTCGCCGTCGCCGTCGGTCACCTCGACCAGCAGCCCGCCCGGCTGCCGCACCAGCAGCGGGAGGAGGCGGTGCAGCGTCACGAAGTGCGCCTCGACGCTGTTGCGCCACATCCGCAGCTGGCGGTCGAGGTCCTGCTCCCAGAACACCTTGAACTCGGTGTCCGCCTCGCCGCCCCACACGTCGTCCACCAGGACGTCCAGCCGCCCGTCCACTTCGGACTCGATGCGGGCGCGGAACGCGTCCACGTCGGCCGGCGCGGTGAAGTCGCACCGCACCGGGATGCCCCGGCCGCCCGCCGCCGTGACCAGCTCCGCCGTCTCCTCGATCGTCTCGTCACGGCCGATCGGCGACTTCCGCTCGCGCGTCGACCGCCCGCCGACGAACACCGTCGCGCCCACCGCGCCCAGCTCGACCGCGATCGCCCGGCCGGCTCCGCGCGTCGCCCCCGTCACCGCCGCGACCTTGCCGGCCAACGGCCTGCCCTGCTGCGCTTTCTCCCGTTGGGCCGTGTCCTGTTGGGCCGTGTCCCGTTGGGCCTCGCCCTGCGACTCCACCATCATCTCCCCTTCCACGCGTCCAGCACCGCGTCCACGTCCTCCGCCAGCCGGTCGGCCAGCGCGCCGCGCGGCCGGATCGACCAGTCCATCGACACGCCGTAGAGCAACCCGGTGAGCACCCGGGCCGCGCGCTCGGGCGGCGGACCGTGCGGCAGGTCCGCCTGTCGGGTGAGGTCCAGCACGGTCTCCTCGGTCACCGCGTACAGGTCGGCGAGCAGCGCGCGCAGCTCCGGGTCGATCAGGTCGACGCCGAGCTGCGCCAGGTGGTGCTGGGCCTCGGCCGGGTCGGTCAGGCCCTCGAACCACGTCAGCAGCGCCGCCCGCAGCCCGGCCACCGGGTCGGCCCCCGCCGCTGCCGCCGCACGCATCCGGCGCACGTTGTCGGTCGAGGTCTGCCTGGTCAGGGCCTGGAGCAGGCCGCTCTTCGAGCCGAACCGGCCGGCCACCGTGCCCACCGACACACCGGCCCGCGCGGCCACGTCGGCCATCGTGAACCCCGGCCCCTTGCCGCCGATCACCTCCGCCGCGGCGGTCAGCAGCCGCTCGTCCGTGATCGTCTTCGGTCGTGCCACCCGGTTATTGAACCACGGTTCATTAATGGTCGCCCAGTAGGGTGGTGACAGTGACCTGGAGACCTCGCCTCATCGCCCTGGACATCGACGGAACCATCACCCCGGTCGGCCGCGAGGACGTCGCACCGGCCGTGCGCGCGGCGATCGACCGGGCCGTCGACCACGGCGCGCACGTCGTCCTCTCCACCGGTCGCAGCCTCGTCGGCACCCGCCCGATCGTCGACGACCTCGGCCTGCGCGGCACCACGGCGATCTGCTCCAACGGCGCGGTGTGGTGGGACACCGACTCGCGCGCGGTGGTGCGCCAAGTCGCGTTCGACCCCGGGCCGTCCGTCGAACGCCTGCGCGCCCTGCTCCCCGACGCGGTGTTCGCGGTCGAGGTGACCGGCGTCGGCAACCTCTCGCTCGGCCGGTTCCCCGACGGCGACCTCTGGGGTGACGTGCGCGAGGTGACGTTCGCCGAGCTGGCCGCCACGCCGACGTCCCGGCTGGTCGTGCGCTGGGTCGGCCGCACGCCGGAGGAGCTGGCGCTGCGCGTGCTCGACGTCGACCTGCCCGGCGTCACGGCGTCGTGCGACCACACCGAGCCGTGGCTGACGCTGTCGCCCCCCGGCGTGACCAAGGGGGCGGCGCTGGAGGAGCTGCGGCACGCGCTCGGGGTGTCCGAAGAGGACACCCTGGCCATCGGCGACGGCTCCAACGACGTGGAGATGCTGCGGTGGGCCGCGCACGGCGTCGCGATGGGCCAGGCGCCGGTCGCCGTCCAGGAGGTCGCGGACGCGGTCACCGGCACGATCCTCGACGACGGCGCGGCGGCGGTGCTGGACCGGTACTTCGCCGCCTGACGCCGGTCACCCGTGGCCGTGGCCGTGGACGGCGAGGGTGCGCGACGTGCGGTCCTCGTGCCCGGTTCGACGATCACGAACTGGCCCATCATCCCCTTGTCCTCGTGCCGCAGGATGTGGCAGTGGTACATGTACGGCGTCTTCGGGTCGACGTGGTGGCCGAACTGGACCGCCAGCCGCACCTTCGACTTGCCGGGCACGAACACCGTGTCCTTCGGCCCGCGCAGGTGCTCGGGAGGCGCCGCGCCGTCGATGTCGAGCACGGTGAACGCCACCTCGTGGACGTGGAAGTTGTGCGCGAAGGTGATGTTGTCGACCTCCCACACCTCCCGCGCGCCCGCCGGCACGACCTCGTCCACGCGGGCCAGGTCCATGTCCTGCCCGTTGATCTCCGAACCGCCCAGGCGGAACCGGCGGACCCTAGGGCCGGGCACGACCGGGGGCACGTCCGACAGCGTCGCGGGCAGGTCGGGTGACGGCGCGAGCGTGGCCGCGGCGGTCAGCTTGAGCAGGTCGAAGTCGCCCTCCTCCACGTCGCTGTCGCCCGCCGAGCTGCGCAGCACGACCTGCTCGCCGGGCGTGAAGCCCACGACGACCTCGAACCGCTCGCCGGGGCTGATCCGGAACCGCCGGACCGGCGCCGGGGCGTTGAGCAGGCCCGCGTCGGACCCGACCACGTGGAACTCGCGGTCGTCGGCGAACCCGATGTCGTAGACGCGGGCGTTCGAGCCGTTGAGCACGCGGAACCGCACCTTCGACGTGGTGACCTCGAAGAACGGGTCGTAGGTGCCGTTGACCAGGACGTGGTCGCCGAGCAGGCCGAACGTGCCGCCGAGCGCCTCGTCCAGCTCGCCGTCGGCGCGGAACTCCTTGTCCTGCACGATCAGCGGGACGTCGTCCACGCCGTAGGCGCTCGGCAGGCCGGGCACGCGGTCGTCGTCGACGATGAACATGCCGGCCAGGCCGCGGTAGACGTGCCGCGCGGTCAGGCCGTGCGGGTGCGGGTGGTACCAGCAGGTGGCGGCGGGCTGGTCGACCGTCCACGCCGGGTTCCACGTGGCGCCGGGCTCGATCAGCTGGTGCGGGCCGCCGTCCATCGCCGCGGGCAGGCGCAGGCCGTGCCAGTGCAGGGTGGTGGCCTCGCCCAGCTGGTTGGTCACGCCCATCGCGACCCGGTCACCGCGGCGGACGCGCAGCGTCGGCCCGAGGTGGTCGCCGTTGACGCCCCACGTGGCGGCGGTCGTGCCGGGCAGCAGCTCGACGCGGCCGGCGCGCAGGTGCAGCGGGAAGCGCTTGACGCCGTCCGGGCCCGGCTCCGGGTCGAGCACCGGCGGGATGCGCAGCCGGTTCGCGAACGACAGGGTGCCCGCGTTGCCGTCCGAGCCGCAGCCGGTCGCGGCGACGCCGACCAGGCCGGCGCCGACCAGTCCGGTCAGGGCGAGGAAGCTGCGTCGTCTCATGGTGACGATCGTGCGTTCCGGCGGCGGCGAAATCGTCGGCCGGCGACGGTAACCCGCGGGTACTCCGGTGGCGGTAGCGTCATCCCCCAGCGGTACGCCGACGGTGTCCGCGCCGGGCCGACGCGCTGACCGGCGCCGGCCGGGCAGCGTTCCGCGGCATGACGAGAGCGCAGGTCGCCGCCCCGGCGCCGCCCCTCCGCGGGGCTGCTCCGGCC